>JADGBZ010000132.1 GCA_015231175.1 Magnetococcales bacterium
CGAAAAGTTCAGATGGATGAGAAGTGGGGGGGGTGTGTTCAAGATTGAATAAAGTCGAAGAGAAGTTATTCGCAATGTGCAATAAGTGTAAATATATAATTATTATTATTTTATAACCGTCCACCGATGAACCCGGTTAATCACCCGCTTCTGTGCTGTAAGATCCAGCGCCGGATAAAACGGGATGGCCAGGGAGTGGGCCAGGAAGTGCCGGACCCCGGGAAGCTGACCGGCGGATGGGTCGGGTTGGTACCAGATGGGCGATGCGGCCCCGATGTGGGCGCGGGCGAGATAGTCCCGCAGGGCGTTGCGTTCGGGTGGGTTGTCGAGGAGCAAAAAAAAATTTGTCCAACCCCGACTGGCCGGGTCGGTGGTGTCGGGAGGGCGGAAACGTCCCCGGGGGCGCATGGCCAGATAACGGGCCGCCAGTTGCCGACGGCGGGCCAGGGTCTCATCCAGGCGCGACAACAAAGAGAGCCCCAGGGCGCAGGCGGCGTTGCCGGGGGGGTGTCGGCGCAGGCGGCGCAGATCATCCACCAGGGCGGTGTTGCGGCTCAGGAGCAGGCACCCCGTGCCGGCGGGCAGGATGCCATTGCCATCGAAGTGCAGCAACTGAATGCCGCCCCAGCCACAGCCGGGCAGGGGTACGATCACGCCGGAGATCTCCTCCATGAGCAGGGGGGGAGGTACCCAGGCGACGGAGGGGCGGATTGGTTGGCCGAAGGCGTGCCGCCAGAAACCCGCCGCCAAGGCGCCAGAGCCAGGGGGGACGATGGTGGATCCCTGTTCCCGGATCAGGCCGGTCTGGGGGTCCAGATCGTGCCAGACCAGGTGCAGCCAGGCGGCGGCGCAGGCCTCGCGCCAAACCGGTTCGAGCAGGGCGTCGGCGGCGATGCAGGCGCCGGAGGGCCAGTTCAGGCGCAGCTTCAGGGCGGCGACCAGCTCGACCGGATCGGCAAAGGCCACCGCCGGGCGGTCCCACAACACCGACCACGCCCGCTCCCATTGCACCAGCAGGTCGGCGTCAAACCAGGCGTCGCGGGCCAGGGCAGCCCGCACGGCGCCTTCATCGCCCCGGGTGAGGTCAGCCCACGCCAGGGGGATGAGCGTTCGAGTGGGTGAGGTCACCCGCCGCCTGCGGCCTGGAGCAGGGGGGCAGGTGCAGCGGGCGCGGTCTCCGGGCAGTGTTGCGGGATGAGCCGCGCAGCCAGCTCACGGGATTTGGTGGTCACCTCCTGGGAAAGCTTGTAGGCACAGAAACGCGGGCCGCACATGGAGCAGAACTCGGCGCTTTTGTGGGCGGAACTCGGCAAGGTCTCGTCGTGATAGCTGCGCGCCCGCTCGGGATCGAGGGCCAGTTCAAACTGACGGTTCCAGTCGAAGGCATAGCGGGCGCGGCTCATGGCGTCGTCACGGTCGCGGACGCCGGGGCGGCCCCGGGCGATATCGGCGGCATGTGCGGCGATTTTGTAGGCGATGATGCCATTGCGCACATCTTCGGCGTGGGGCAATCCCAGATGCTCCTTGGGGGTGACGTAACACAACATGGAAGCCCCCTTCCAGGCGGCAATGGCGCCACCGATGGCCGAGGCGATATGGTCATAACCGGCGGCGATATCGGTCACCAGTGGGCCAAGGACGTAAAACGGCGCCTCATGACACTCCTGCCGCTCCCGCTCCATGTTCATTTCGATCTGGTCCATGGGGACGTGACCCGGGCCTTCGATCATGACCTGAACATCCTGTTCCCAGGCCCGGGCCGTCAGCTCCCCCAGGACTTTCAACTCGGCGAACTGGGCCGGATCCGAGGCGTCATGCAGGCAACCGGGACGCATGCCGTCACCCAGGGAGAGGGTCACGTCGTAACGTTTGCAGATCTCCAGCAACTGGTCAAAATGGGTGTAGAGGGGATTTTCCGCCTCATGGTGGAGCATCCACTGGGCCATGAGCGCCCCGCCCCGGGAGACAATTTTGGTGATGCGGGATTCGATCAGGGGGAGGACGTGCAGCAGGACGCCGCAATGCACGGTCATGTAATCCACCCCCTGCTGTGCCTGCTCTTCGATCACTGCCAAAATCATCTCTGGTGTGAGATGCCGCACGTCCGGCACACGTTCCACCACCTCGTAGATGGGGACGGTACCGATGGGGACTTCGGCGTGCCGCAGAATGGATTCGCGAATGTGCGGAATGCGTTTGCCGGTGGAGAGATCCATCACCGTGTCGGCGCCATGTCGGACGGCGAGGGCGAGTTTTTCCAGCTCCTCTTCCAGACCGGAAGAGATTTGGGAATTGCCGATATTGGCGTTTATTTTGCAGCGTGCCTTGATGCCGATGGCCACCGGGCGCAACTCGGGGTGGTTGATATTGGCTGGGATCACCATGCGGCCCCGTGCCACTTCATCGCGCACCGTTGCGGGGTCGAGGGACTCTTCCCGGGCCACGTGGGCCATTTCGGGCGTGATCTCCCCTTGCCGGGCGACATGCATCTGGGTAACGTTGCCTTGACGGTTGCGCACCCAGGCGGAACGGAACTTGTCCATGATGGGCCTTCTCCAATCTCTGTGTCTTGAAAGGTATGCGAAAAGATTCTGTTGGTGTTATGGTTGGAAAGGGTGCTGAACAGTGACCATGACAGTGCGAATGTACCATGCGAGCGGGGATGATTGTGCTGATCGTCCCTGCCACTTGACAAGGAGTTTTCCGTATTGAGCTCTCTTCGGCGCCATCTGCCCTCGACAATTTCCTGGATCGATGACCGGGGCTCGCCAGCTCCAGAGCGTTTTGCCGCTGATCTGGACACGGAGCGGTCTGCCTTGCAGCACGGTGTGGCCCTGGTGGATTTGAGTCACGGTGGCATCGTGACGCTGAGCGGAGTGGATCGGGGCAGTTTTCTGGGCGGCCTCATCACCAACCAAATCAAGGATGTCAGCGCGTCGCGTTCCATTTATACGGCCATGCTGACGCCACAGGGGCGCTTCCTTTGGGACTTTACCATCGTTGACGCCGGGGATCGACTGCATCTTTTGACCGAGCCGGACCGGGTGCCGCAGTTGATGGAGCGTCTCGCCATGTACCGTTTACGGGCCAAGGTGGAGTTGGTTCTGGATACCGGCAACTTTGGCCTGCTGGCCGTGGCCGGGCCGCAGGCCGGTGCGGTTTTGGCGGGGCTTTTCCCTGTCGTGGATGCGGCGGCCCCCTTGGGTAGCGCATGGACGTTGTCGGAGTCCCTGCGGGTGTGGCGGGATCCGCGTCATGATGCCCATGGCTGGCGTCTTTTGGCGCCGGCGGCGGCCCTGCCTGCGCTGTGGGATCAATTGACAGCCGTGGCCACGCCGGCGGGTCTGCTCGCCTGGGAGGGGCATCGGATCCGGCACGCCCTCCCCCGGGGTGGCGTGGACCTTGTTCCCGATGAGACCTTGCCCCTGGAGGCAGGGCTCAAGGAGTTGAACGGGGTCAGTTTTACCAAAGGGTGCTATGTCGGTCAGGAGACGACGGCCCGTACCCACGGACGCGGCACCATCAAAAAGCGTTTGCATCAGGTTTTGTTGCCTGGTGGTGGCGCAATCGTCCTGCCGGCGCCGGTCGTGACCCCCAAGGGCAAGGAGGTTGGGGTCATGACCAGCCATGCGTTCTTGGAAAATATCGGGGTGGCCCTGGCGATATTGCGGCGATCTGACGTGTTGGAGCATGCGGATTTGACCGTGGTCGGCGTGCCGGTGACGGTGAGGCTGCCTGCCTGGGTCGATTGGGAATGAATGAACAGAGTGTTGAACGGTCGCAGAAAAAGATTGGAAATCTTCTCTCCCTTCGAGTATAAACCCGCCCATGACCAAGCCGATCTCCGCTGTGACTCCTCTGCCGCCTTTGACCATGGGCAATTTGACACTGCCGGTTCCCATCATTCAGGGGGGGATGGGGGTGCGTGTTTCGGCGCATGGTTTGGCTTCCGCCGTGGCCAACGCAGGTGGAGCGGGTGTCATCGCCACGGTGGCGCTCTCCCTGGCCTCCAGGTATTACAACAAGGGGAAAGATTACTACAAGGCCAACGTCAAGGCCTTGATCGATGAGCTTCTCCTGGCCCGGCAGCTCAGTCCGCGGGGGATCATCGGCACCAACTGCATGGTGGCCATCCGCGACTTTGAGTCCATGGTGCGGACCTCCCTGGAGAACGGGGCGCAGTTCATCATTTCCGGTGCAGGTCTGCCGTTGCGTCTGCCGGAGTTTGCCGCTCCCAATCCCAAGGCGGCCTTGATTCCCATCGTCTCTTCCCTGCGTGCTGCCGTGTTGATCGCCAAGCGTTGGCACAAGCTCTACAAGCGGTTGCCGGATGCCATTCTCTTCGAGGATCCCAATACGGCAGGTGGCCATCTGGGGGCTGACCGACCCAACATTTTCTCTGCGGAGTTTTCCCTGGAGCGGGTTCTTCCGGAGTTGGCGCAGTGGGTGCGCAAGGAGTATGGCGACGAGTTTCCGATCATCAGCGCCGGGGGAATCTGGGATCGTGGGGATATCGACCGGGTCATGTCCCTGGGCGCGAAGGGGGTGCAGATGGCCACCCGTTTCATTTGCACCCATGAGTGCGATGCCGCCCAGGCCTTCAAGGATGCCTTCCTCCAGGCCAAGGAGGGGGATGTGGTCATCATCGACTCCCCGGCGGGCCTGCCCGGACGCGCCTTGAGTTCGCCGTTCACCCGCAAGCTTTTTCGTGGCGACGAGGTGGACTCCAAGTGTTTTGCCACCTGCCTGAGCGCCTGTTTATGCCGGGATGAGGAGAGCACGTTCTGTATTGCCCGGGCTCTGCACCTGGCTCAACAGGGAGACTTGGAGAATGGCCTCGTTTTTACCGGTACCAACGCCACCCGTCATACCCGCATGACCTCGGTCCGCGAGATTTTTGAGGAGCTTAATGGCTGTGCCATTCCGCCCGACGGCGCTCCAGATCTGGTCTGACGGTTCGAGTCAAGGTTTTTTTGTTGACATTGATCTTTGCCAGGCTTGCCGGGGTGTCGGCCACATAGGCGGTGATGAACCTGGCGGTCCTCACGCCTGACAGTCCGATCACGACCACGTAATCCCCCATCACCACGGTGACACGCCGGTTGCGGTCGTGGCGTTTGTCCTTGCTATCCCATCCGACGAAGCGGTCGCTGTTCGGATCCCGGGTGGTGTCCTACGTTGACCTAACTGGTCTAGCCGGGAACAAAACCCACTCTT
>JADGBZ010000133.1 GCA_015231175.1 Magnetococcales bacterium
TGAAAAATTTATATTATTTATATTATCCATACAATCAACCAAACCGCCTTGCGCCGAAACAGATGGGAACGTTTGACACTACGTCAAAAGATCATCGTGTCAAGTCCAAGAAAGCCCCTGCAGCATCGTGACTCTGCAAGACACGACTGCACACCTATTTTGTAAAAATATTAAAAATAAACAGTTATTTAGAGAGAGAGAGAGAGAGAGAGAGAGAGAGCAACAAACTCGGGATGCCACTCACACCTGGAATTTGACTTGCATCTGGCGACCGGATTCGGTACAGGTATGGTGCCTTTGTTGTGCAAACAGGAATGACTTAAAGAAGAAAGAAAGAGAGAAAGAGAGAGAGAGAGGTTGTTAGGAGGCAGGGGAGATATCGCGGTTCACTGCTCTCCTGGGTTGCCGCCTCCGAAAGGCTCGAAAAATCTCTCCGTGTCTGTCGAGAACAATTTAAACCGAGGAGAGGGTTATGCCGGTCAAAGCGGGTGGGCAGATGATGCCCCAGAATGGTTTCCCACCGAATGGTTTCCCCAAGGAGTTTGAATGGGGTGGTAATGCGGGCGCCGCTCCTGGCAACCCGTTCTGTCCGATCGGCGGAAAGATGCAGACCAAGGCAGCTGGGCTGCCTGCGAAAGCCGCCGCTCCAGGCGCTGCCCAACCACCCGCTGCCGGTCAGCCGCCGTGCCCTGTGCCAGCCGGGGAGTGGGAAGCCCCCGAGACGCCCAAGGCCAAAGCGAAAGTGAAAGCCAAGGCCGGAGCCGCCAAAACGGGTGCCGCCAAGGCCGGAGCCGCCAAAACTGGCATCGCCCCCGTGGCGCCCGCGCCGGATGCCAATGCGCAAACCGTGGCCATGACCACCACCAAATCTGCCGTTGGCGTCGGCGCTGCTGCCAAAGCGGGTGGAACCATTTGGACCGGGACAGGAACCAGCCTCGGGTTGGGACTCGGACTGGGCGCATGGGGTCCGGTCCTTCTGGTCGGCGTGGCAACGGCCATCGGGCTCGGCACCTACTACTACATGAAAAAGCGTCACCAGATCAGTGCCGAGGAGTTGACCGAAACGATCAGCTGATTGGGTAGCGGTCGTTTTTTCGCCACTCTATTGTCACGGATCACGTCCATGCCAAAAAATGAAAATGGCCGCAGATATGTCCACAGGCAGCGATCTGCAAAAAGCCGAATCGTCGCCATGTTCAGTTATCTGGGGGTTCTGTGTCTGGTTCCCCTTATCCTGAACAGAGATGACGAATACGTCCACTTCCATGCCCGCCAGGGCACGGTTCTGTGGACTTGGGCGACCCTCTCTGTCCTGGCCTTGCACATTCCTATCATCGGCCCACTTTTCTTCAGTTTCTCCTTTGCGCTGATCGCCCTGCTCTCCCTGGTCGGCATCGTGTCGGTATTTTTCTCCCGGGCCTGGAAGATACCGTTTATCAGCTATCTGGCGAGCAAGATTTAACCAGCGCCTTGCTGTGTAGAAGCCTGTTGGCGACCGTTGACGCCCGGCCATGCATGAAGACCTGACGAGGCGGGATCCGGGAAATTCCCCGGATCCCGCCTCGTCGTTCAGGCCTGAAGTGGAGCCAGGAGGTGCGGGTTCAGGAGACGGCAGGCGCGGCGGCGCTCTGGATCTCCACGACTGTCTTGGGCTGCGGAACGCGGGACGCATGCTTGATGACGACATGGCTCATCCAGGAGATCGCCAGGACAACCCCCACCAAACCCAAAGCCGGCCCGACCAGCGCAAGACCCAGCGAACCCGCCTTGACCGTACCCGTCAACCCCGGTAAAGGCAGAAGGGTGGTCTTGATGATCGAAACCTGATCTCCTGCTACAATTTTGACATTCCCGGAACCAAACACCTGGATGCTCTCAGGTGGAGACAGAGTTGCTCTGATGGTGTTTTCCAAAATCCTCTCCCCTCCAGCAAGGCTATCCACGGACCCCCAGAACCACACGCGCCGCCCAGCCTGGGAAACATCCCGTCCAGACGAAGACCATACCCCATCGCTGAGTGTGCCATTTTCTGGATGTGCTTTCAAATAAATTAAGGCCACCATGCACCACCCGGCAACGGGTCGGGGTCCAGGAGGGTGGCTCTCTGGCAAATCCAGGACAACATCCTGGTGGAGTTCGGAAGTAAAGCCCTGACAAAGGCTTCCATATCCAAGCTTTTTTTGAAAGGGTGCTGAACAGTTGCGTTTTTTTAGGGTATTCCCAAACAGGCGCACGTATGGTACGATGCCAAGTGGGTCGTTGTCGTGTGGCAAGGTTTTTTGTCGGGCCTGCCCGAGCGTCATTTTCGCCATTACCGGAAAAGGAGGAGTCAGACAGTATGGAGAGTTTCGTCGTCGGCAACAAACCAACCCTGCAATATCGGGTCTTTGCCCTTCTCAGCTACCTCGGCGTCCTGTGTCTGATCCCGCTCTATTTTGCCCGCAACAGTGAGTACGCCCAGTTTCATGCCCGGCAGGGCTTCGTGGTCTTCTTCATCTATATCGTCGGGTCGTTTGCCACTATCGTTCCCGGTCTCGGCCCGTTGATCTACTTCGTCGCCCTGTGGCTGGCCATCGCTTTCTCCATCCTAGGCATCCTCTCGGTCCTCTTTGCCCGGGCCTGGCGCCTTCCGGTGGTGTACGGCTTGGCCACTCGTCTGTAAACCATATCACCGGCGTCCACCCAGACCACTCTGTAACTATTCACCACCCTTGCAAGAAAAGCTTGGACATGGAAGCCTTTGTCAGGGCTTCGCCCCGAACCCCACCAGGACTCTGTCCTGGACCTGCCAGGGAGCCAGCCCCCTGGACCCCGATTCGTTGGCGGGTGGTGAATAGTTACACCACTCTTTTACTTTCTTCTCCCTATCGTCAGGAATAACCATGGCCATAACCGATCTGAATGCCACCCTCCTCCCCAATGAAAAACTGACCCTGGTCGGCCCCGGGCGGGTCGAGTTTATCGGCACCCAGCCTGAACCCGGCGTCGCCAACACTGCCGCTGCCGGCGCCAAAGGCGCGACAGCGACGCCAGCCGCCATCAAGGGTGGCACCACCACCATGACAACAACAGCCCTGACCACCGGCAAGGCCGCCTCAGCCGCTACAGCTCAGGGGGTCGTCTGGAAGGGTACAGGGTGGAGTCTCGGCCTCGGCCTCGGCCTCGGGCCCCTGGGAACCGCTGCCCTGGGTGCGTTGCTCATGGGAGGGGGCTACTATCTCTACAAGCGCCGCCGTACCTTACAAAAATCGTGGCCTTTCTGAAGACCAGAAGGGGCTGAACCCCTGCATGCCTCCGTCTGACCCCCTTCAAGCCGCTTTGCAACACTATTTCGGTTATGAAAATTTCCGGGGGTTCCAACGCGAGGTCGTCGCCCACCTCCTCGCAGGCGGTGATGCTGTGGTTCTCATGCCCACCGGGGGCGGCAAGTCGCTTTGCTTTCAGATTCCGTCGTTGCTGCGCCCGGGCGTTGGCGTGGTCGTTTCACCTCTGATCGCTCTGATGCAGGATCAGGTCGGCGCTCTGCGGCAGAATGGCATCCGAGCCGCCTGCATCAACTCCTCTCTGAGTGGGCAAGAGGTGTCGCGGGTCACCAACCAGGCCCGGGCCGGGGAGCTTGACCTCCTCTACATGGCCCCGGAGCGGCTGTTGTTGGACACATCCCTGGCGTTGCTTGCCAGCATCCCTGTGGCTCTGTTTGCCATAGACGAAGCCCATTGCGTCTCCCAATGGGGGCACGATTTTCGTCCCCACTATCTGGGACTGACGGTACTCGCCGAACGTTTCCCTGGTGTTCCCCGCCTCGCCCTGACCGCCACGGCGGACGCCCCAACCCGGGTGGAGATCGTCCACCGCCTGCAACTGGAGAAGGCGCGCCTGTTCGTTGCCGGTTTCGATCGGCCCAATATTCGCTACCAAGTGGTGGCCAAAAACAACCCGCGCCGGCAGTTGCTGGAGTTTTTGACCCACGAACACCACCATGACGCTGGCATCATCTACTGTCTCTCCCGTGCCAAGGTGGACGAAACAGCCGCCTGGCTGACCCAACAAGGCTGGAAGGCATTGCCCTACCACGCCGGACTGGACACCGCCACCCGCCGGCGCCATCAAGAACAATTTTTCTTCGAGGAGGGCACGCTTATCGTGGCCACGATCGCCTTTGGCATGGGCATCGACAAACCGGATGTGCGTTTCGTGGCTCACCTTGACCTGCCCAAAAGCCTGGAAGCCTACTATCAGGAGACCGGGCGAGCTGGCCGTGATGGTCTCCCCGCCAACGCCTTCCTGACCTATGGCTTGGAAGATGTCGGCATGTTGCACCAGTTCATCGAGCAGTCCCAGGCCGAAGAGAAAATCAAGCAGATCGAACGCCGCAAACTGGATGCCCTTCTGGGGTTTTGCGAAACCACCCTCTGCCGCCGCCGGGTTCTGCTCCGTTACTTTGGCGAAGAACCCCCAACCCACTGTGGCAACTGCGATACCTGCCTGCACCCCGTACAAACCTGGGATGGTCTGGTGGCCGCACAGAAAGCCCTCTCCTGCATCTTCCGCACCGGGCAAAGGTTTGGCGCCATCCACCTGATCGATGTTTTGGTGGGCAAGGAGACCGAACGGGTCATCCGTAACGGGCACAACACCATCAGCACCTTTGGCATTGGCGCCGATTTGCCCGCCGAGCAGTGGCGTTCGGTATTCCGGCAACTAGTGGCCGGAGGTTATGCCGCTGTGGACGTAACAGGACATGGGGGGCTTCGCCTCTGCGAATCCAGCCGCCCCTTGCTACGCGGTGAACAACCCATCCTGTTCCGGCGGGACACCTTGGGCACCAAAGCCTCCCCCTCGGAACGCAAGCGAAGATCCTCGCGAGCGGAAAAAGCCGCAGCACAACCCCCTTCCTCCGCCAAACAGACCCCTCTGTGGGATGCCCTGCGGGCCATGCGCACAAAACTGGCCACCGAACAAGAAATTCCGCCTTATTGCATTTTCCACGACGCGACGCTGCGCGACATTGTCGCCATCCGGCCCACTACCCTGGATGAACTGGCCAGCATCCATGGTATCGGCAAAAGAAAACTCAAAAACCATGGCGAAGAGGTGTTGCGCTTGGTGGCCGAAAACCCGGAATAGAGAGCCAGGTTTGATGAAGGCTCAATATGGATTCCGGGGGCTTATCGCACCAGAAGATCCAACAGAGAATGCAGCACCCGTTTGCCC
>JADGBZ010000134.1 GCA_015231175.1 Magnetococcales bacterium
AGCACGATTAGCGTTGAAAAAATGATGTTTCTCGGCTATCTAAGCGCCATTGGGGTCTATCCCCGCGCGTGCGGGGGAACCTATCTTCCAGCGTCTGAATGGCCGAACGCAACAGGTCTATCCCCGCGCGTGCGGGGGAACCGATGATGGCGCTGGTGCCGATCGTGGCGATAGCGGTCTATCCCCGCGCGTGCGGGGGAACCAAACGCGCATAGCAAAGTTCATGCCATGGAATAGGTCTATCCCCGCGCGTGCGGGGGAACCCGGCTGGTCCCGGCTGGTCCCGGCTGGGCTGGGGGTCTATCCCCGCGCGTGCGGGGGAACCCACTGAAAATGCCGGTTGTGTTGGGTCTAAATCGGTCTATCCCCGCGCGTGCGGGGGAACCAGCCAGGTTTTGCCGGCAGGGGTGATCCTGCCAGGTCTATCCCCGCGCGTGCGGGGGAACCTTGTTGTTGTTGTTGTTCCAGCAGGTCCCGCAGGGTCTATCCCCGCGCGTGCGGGGGAACCCGGTGTGCCTGCACCGCACGGAAAGACTGAAAAGGTCTATCCCCGCGCGTGCGGGGGAACCTGTGCCTGCACCGCACGGTAGGACTGGAATCTCGGTCTATCCCCGCGCGTGCGGGGGAACCGGCGCACGTCGGTGGCAAGCGGCGAACGGATCAGGTCTATCCCCGCGCGTGCGGGGGAACCCCACACATGCCCAAGTGGGGTGAAAAAGTAAGAGGTCTATCCCCGCGCGTGCGGGGGAACCCGTGTACTGGTCTGAAGGCGCGCCGTGCGCGCCGGTCTATCCCCGCGCGTGCGGGGGAACCCTGTGACATGATCACTCTCTATCACCGCACTGCGGTCTATCCCCGCGCGTGCGGGGGAACCCTTCGGCCATCTATTTTTCTCCTCGTGCGATTGGGTCTATCCCCGCGCGTGCGGGGGAACCTTTTACCTTTTTGGCGTCAGCCCCGAAAGAAGAGGTCTATCCCCGCGCGTGCGGGGGAACCAGGCGAGGGAGACGACGCTGAAGATGATGAGGGGGTCTATCCCCGCGCGTGCGGGGGAACCCTCCATGGCCTTGGCTGACACAGCGCCAATCCAGGTCTATCCCCGCGCGTGCGGGGGAACCTCTGTTCCTCAAATCGTCCGCAAAGGTTCCTGGGGTCTATCCCCGCGCGTGCGGGGGAACCCGATGGAAATAGTGCCTGCCTTCCAGATGTTCAGGTCTATCCCCGCGCGTGCGGGGGAACCGCGCGCAAGTATGATGCACGAAAACCAGTAAAGGGTCTATCCCCGCGCGTGCGGGGGAACCAGCCACGGGCTTGGCGGTCACACGCTATAAAACGGTCTATCCCCGCGCGTGCGGGGGAACCACGGCTTCCGGCAAGGCATGCCGGCTATAGAGGGGTCTATCCCCGCGCGTGCGGGGGAACCAGGACGGCTTGTCAATAGAAAAGGCAAAAGTAAGGTCTATCCCCGCGCGTGCGGGGGAACCAAACCCGAATTGTTGGACAAGTCTCCACAACAAGGTCTATCCCCGCGCGTGCGGGGGAACCGGCCGATGGTGGCACCATCTCTGATGATGGCACGGTCTATCCCCGCGCGTGCGGGGGAACCGCCGTAGCACGCGCCGTAGCACGCGCTGTAGCAGGTCTATCCCCGCGCGTGCGGGGGAACCTCGGCCTGATGGTGTCTCAGGCGGTCCACAATAGGTCTATCCCCGCGCGTGCGGGGGAACCTGAACAAAAATAAAGAAGAGGGCTCGAACATGAGGTCTATCCCCGCGCGTGCGGGGGAACCGGAGCGTGAGTGGCTCCGCGAGATGGCAGCGAGGGTCTATCCCCGCGCGTGCGGGGGAACCCGCTCCCAGCATCGCCCTTTCCGGATCGGCATCGGTCTATCCCCGCGCGTGCGGGGGAACCGGCGCACGTCGGTGGCAAGCGGCGAGCGGATCAGGTCTATCCCCGCGCGTGCGGGGGAACCACCTCTTGTGCGCCAAGCTCCAACACCAGCTCGGGTCTATCCCCGCACGTGCGGGGGAACCGGGGCAGGGAAGGAATGGAATGGCCTCCCTTCCGGTCTATCCCCGCGCGTGCGGGGGAACCTGGTCGAGGCCTATGCGCCAAAAGCCAGCCATGGGTCTATCCCCGCGCGTGCGGGGGAACCGCTGTAGCGTATGCGATGGATGACCGAGCAGCAGGTCTATCCCCGCGCGTGCGGGGGAACCTTTTCGCCGCGGGCTTCGGCCCATCTGACGCACGGTCTATCCCCGCGCGTGCGGGGGAACCGGAGGGAGGTCGTGGTCGAGCCAGACGTGGTCCGGTCTATCCCCGCGCGTGCGGGGGAACCGGCAACATGCCGCCTAAGGTGGAGGGTGCTGAAGGTCTATCCCCGCGCGTGCGGGGGAACCAGGATGCTTCCAGGTTGCCACCTTGACGATATCGGTCTATCCCCGCGCGTGCGGGGGAACCCTTCCATATCGCTCGGATGCTCATCGACTCTGGGGTCTATCCCCGCGCGTGCGGGGGAACCAGGTGCCGTTTTCCAGGGATTTCCCATCTACAAGGTCTATCCCCGCGCGTGCGGGGGAACCTCGCAAGAACAAGCCCATGGTCAAGCTGGGCGAGGTCTATCCCCGCGCGTGCGGGGGAACCAGCGTCGCGGTGCGCCTGCACCGCGCGGAATGAGGTCTATCCCCGCGCGTGCGGGGGAACCGGTCACTGATGATGGCGTGGTCACTGATAGACAGGTCTATCCCCGCGCGTGCGGGGGAACCTAGCAATGTTCATGCCAAGTTCGCTTAGCAATGGGTCTATCCCCGCGCGTGCGGGGGAACCGGGAGGAGAAATCCTCCCCCGGAGGGTTAGGGGGGTCTATCCCCGCGCGTGCGGGGGAACCAATGGCTAGCCAGCCCCGCTGGCCAGGACTGGCGGTCTATCCCCGCGCGTGCGGGGGAACCGCCGTGACCCTACCATTTCTGGTGGCCAGGCACGGTCTATCCCCGCGCGTGCGGGGGAACCCGGGCAGGCCTGGATCCAGACGACCCCCGCTGGGGTCTATCCCCGCGCGTGCGGGGGAACCCTGGCCAGCAGCCACACCCAGTCGGGAGACATCGGTCTATCCCCGCGCGTGCGGGGGAACCGGGATGGTGTCACCATCGGCGCAGACACCACTAGGTCTATCCCCGCGCGTGCGGGGGAACCATCTCAAGGGATAGGCGCCAAAGGCGTTGACGAGGTCTATCCCCGCGCGTGCGGGGGAACCATGAAATAGAGTGACCATCACTGCGGGTCCGCCGGTCTATCCCCGCGCGTGCGGGGGAACCGGAACGGAAACGCAATTTTTCCAACCAATCAGGGGTCTATCCCCGCGCGTGCGGGGGAACCACCCGCTGTTCCGAAGAGGGGGCGCACGCCGACGGTCTATCCCCGCGCGTGCGGGGGAACCAGATCACCATTCTCTGCCCGGATCCATCGAAGAGGTCTATCCCCGCGCGTGCGGGGGAACCGGTGAGCTGGATGAGAGTCGGGGGGGGCTGGTAGGTCTATCCCCGCGCGTGCGGGGGAACCAGATGATGATGCGGAGAAGTATCAAGGGCATAAGGTCTATCCCCGCGCGTGCGGGGGAACCTTCATCGCTTTCCCCGTTCCTTGTATCTACCCAGGTCTATCCCCGCGCGTGCGGGGGAACCGGGATACAGATGGGGAGGAAGCGAAACCAGAAGGGTCTATCCCCGCGCGTGCGGGGGAACCTTGGCGCTCTACACAACGACATCTTCCGGCGTCGGTCTATCCCCGCGCGTGCGGGGGAACCCTCCATGGCCTTGGCTGACACCGCGCCAATCCAGGTCTATCCCCGCGCGTGCGGGGGAACCGAGAGGGTTACCCTCTCCTCGATGATGGCACCCGGTCTATCCCCGCGCGTGCGGGGGAACCAAATCTCCGCTTGGGAGACGTGCCCCCAAGCGGGGTCTATCCCCGCGCGTGCGGGGGAACCTTTTAAGATGGAGAAGAGATGAGACTCATTCACGGTCTATCCCCGCGCGTGCGGGGGAACCTCGGCGACGGGTCCGTGATCGGCGCCGACACCAGGTCTATCCCCGCGCGTGCGGGGGAACCTGTGAGGCGTTGGCCTTTGCCGCTGCCAAGATGGGTCTATCCCCGCGCGTGCGGGGGAACCCTTGTTTTCAGCCAGGTGACGCCGCCGGAAGACGGTCTATCCCCGCGCGTGCGGGGGAACCCGGGAGGGAAGCCCATACGGATTGAAGGTGCAGGGTCTATCCCCGCGCGTGCGGGGGAACCGTTTTGGATGGCACGGAGAACGTCTTTATGCAGGGTCTATCCCCGCGCGTGCGGGGGAACCGGGAGCCTGAGAGGGAAGAGAAGGTTTTTTATCGGTCTATCCCCGCGCGTGCGGGGGAACCCGCAACACCCTGTCGAAACACCGACTGGGGGCGGGTCTATCCCCGCGCGTGCGGGGGAACCTAGAGGGTGAGTTTCAACTGGGGCATGGCAACAGGTCTATCCCCGCGCGTGCGGGGGAACCTCAACCCCCAAAACCGCAAGGAATATGCGGAAAGGTCTATCCCCGCGCGTGCGGGGGAACCATTCCTGGACTCGCTCTGTACACAAGCTCGGCAGGTCTATCCCCGCGCGTGCGGGGGAACCCGCGCCTACACCACGATCTATCATCCGGGAAGCGGTCTATCCCCGCGCGTGCGGGGGAACCGGCTTGCTGCGATTTCTCGTGCGCCGCCTGCCGGGTCTATCCCCGCGCGTGCGGGGGAACCAATCAATGACCGGGCCAAACTCGCCAGCGATGAGGTCTATCCCCGCGCGTGCGGGGGAACCGAAACAAATTCTGCAATTATTCCAAACACGTTCGGTCTATCCCCGCGCGTGCGGGGGAACCAAACTGGACGACGATTCGCTAAGTTTCAGACCAGGTCTATCCCCGCGCGTGCGGGGGAACCCTTTGCAATGCGCGTTGAGCGCACCCCATACACGGTCTATCCCCGCGCGTGCGGGGGAACCCCGGGCATGGACGTGCTTGCGT
>JADGBZ010000135.1 GCA_015231175.1 Magnetococcales bacterium
CGCCCACACCCCCCGGCTCTTGCCAACACCCCCCCTTACCGGGTCGCCCACAGCTCAAACGGGGCACATAGGATATTGGCCATGAAATTGCTCACGATTGACGACTCCAAAACCATTCGCCGCGTCATTGCCGGCGTTGGCAGCGTCCTGGGTTTTGAGGTTCTGGAAGCTGAAAATGGCGCCGTCGGCCTGGAAATTTTGCGGGAACAGACCGACGAGATCAAGCTCGTCCTCCTGGACTGGAACATGCCCGGCCTGAACGGCCTGGAGGTTTTGCAGGCAATCAAGGCCGACCCGCGCACGCAACAAATTCCGGTCATGATGGTCACCACGGAAGGTGAACGGGAGTATATCATCAAGGCGATCCAGGCCGGAGCAGTCCACTATCAAACCAAACCCTTCTCCCAGGAAGTGATGGCCGCACGCATCATGGAAGCCCTGGGCGCGGGGGGGTAGGAGCATCGTCGCATGGCAGATCCCCTGGAGCACCGCCGTATCCTGCTGGATGCATTACAAGGCGTGACCTTGCAAATCCTCGAATCCGAGTCCTGGGGAACGGTCACTTGTGATGCCGTCAAGGTTCTGCCATCCTTCCAGCTGACCCGGGAGGTTTGCGGGGTCGTCCACATCCTTGGCGCCCTGCATGGCCTCGTTGCCGTCATGGCCACTCAGCGCACCGTGGCCGCCATCATCGGAACCATCACCGGCAGCCAGACCAGAGAATTGACCCAGGAGGATATCCTGGACGGTATCGCAGAACTGGCCAACATGGTGTGCGGCAACATGAAGTCCCGCGCCCAGATCGGCAACCTCGCCATCACGCCCCCCGTGGCCATCATGGGCACCGAATTCATCGCCCAGTGGAAGACAGTCCTTCCTGTTCACCAACTCACCTTCCATATGCGGGACCATACGCTGGTCGTCCTCGCAAGTGTTTAAATACCTGGCAACAATCCAGCACCCTTGCCATAAAAGTTTTGACATGAAAGAACGCTTCCGAAACCGTTTGCATGGGGTAACTATTCACCACCCGGCAACGAATCGGGGTCCAGGGGGCTGGCTCCCTGGCAGGGCCTGAGATGGCGTCCTGGTGGATTCGGGGCGAAGCCCTGACAAAGGCTTTCATATCCAGGCTTTTCTTAAAAGGGTACCGAATCATTACTGCGTTTGAACATTTTGCCCGGGCGCAATTTTGGGCTATAATGGGCGCGCTTGGCGTGTACTCCGGGCACAATCCTTTTGGGTCGGCTCTTTTAATTTTGCACGCTTCTTGCAGGTGAGTGAACACCTACCAACAGCCATAGGAAAGAAAATATCATGCGTGTCCTGATTGTCGATGACTCCAGTGTCATGAGGAAAATTGTCACCCGCGGCCTGCGGCAAGCCGGCTTCAAAATCGATGACATCCTCGAAGCCCCGGATGGCCAAAAAGGCCTCGAAACCCAAGCCGCCAGCAAGTGTGACCTGATCCTCTCCGACTGGAACATGCCCAACATGGATGGCCTGACCTTCGTCAAGGAGTTGCGCAAATCCGGCGACAAAACCCCCATCGTCATGGTGACCACTGAAGGCGGTGATGCCAAAGTGGCCGAAGCCATCAAAAGCGGCGCCAATGGCCATATCAAAAAGCCGTTTACCCCGGATACCCTGCGCGCCACCCTGGGTCAGTTTTTCAAATAGTCCGTCAAAACGTCTGCCACCAAGCCGGAGGTCACCATACGGTCTCGCACGAGGTGATGCTGCATGCCCACATCTGAAGAGCAGATCCTCAAAAAGGCCCGGCCTTTTTTTCTGAACTTCTTCACCCGACTGGCCAATGACCTGAATACCCTGACCGCAGCGCCGATCACCTGCGTCTTGAAGGATTTGGCCCTGGTGCGCGGTCGCGAGGAGATGGAACCGATCTTTGAAACGGATCGGACCATCGCCTACGTGCTGGAAGATGGCAAAAATTCCGGTGATATCCACATCATCATGGATGTGGCGACCTCCATCTCCCTGGCCGGTCTGATGATGATGATCCCCGAGGCCGCCATACAAGAGCAGGTCAAGGGCCGCAAATACAACGAAGAGGTCAACGAAGGTTTCCAGGAGATCGCCAACCAGGTCGTTGGCGCCATGAACGACCTCGTGGAGAAAAAGGTGGAGGGCTCCCACCTCTTCCTCGTCCTCCCGACCAGTTATACCCAGTACGCCGAATTCCCCGACTCCATCCCGGATCATAAAACCTATCTTTCCGCCACCGTCGATATCCAGGTCTCCAAATTTCCGGTTGAGCCCTCCGTCTGGATCCTCTCCAAAGGGCTGTGCGAAATTTTATTCAAGGTCGATATCGAGGGTACCGCAGAAGAGAACAAGGCAACCAAGACAGCCGCGCCCGCACCGGAGCCAATCGAAGCCGCGCCCGCACCGGAACCGGTCAAGGCCGCCCCACCACCCCCACCCAAGGCAACCGCAGCACCCAAGCCGGCGCCCGCACCCCCCAAACCGGCACCCCCCCCTCTTGTCGAGGAGGCCCCTTTGCCCGCTCAAACCAGCCCGGCACCGACAGGGGGGAAAAAATCGGATGCGGACCCCGGCAAGCCCGCTCCCGTTGCCAAACCAACCCCTGAAGCCCTCCCCCCCGGTCATCCATCCGGCCTGGAAAGTCCCCTCATGGACGGCGTCGACATGGCGTCCGGCGCAGAAAAAAAGGCAGATCTCCTGACCGAGTTCGGCAGCGATGACAGATCGGTCGGAGAGTCAGGAATGGGCAGCGCCATGGAGGGCCTCCAGACGGCAGGAAAAAAATCCTACCCACCCCTGCCCAACATCCTCTATGGCGTCGCCGACGGCCTGCCCCACCCCGATGAACCCGGCAGCGTCCGGGCCGTCACCACGGTCCCCCCCTTCGCCCTGAAGGTGGAAGATCGAGTCATCAAGGCCATCCATGCCATGCGCCAGAAAGGCTACCGTTATATCGGCGTCGAACACCACGGCAAGCTGGTCCGCGTGGTCAGCCAAAGCGACCTGCGCCAACTCATGGGGCCTTTTTTCGGTACCCAGGCCATGAGCGCCCGCGACAAGGCCATCTGCACCCTGCCACTGGGCAAGATCAACGAAACCCAAAGACTGGTCAGCATCCCCTTGCATGGCAGCATCAGCCAAGCCGCCACCCTCATGCAGGAATACGCTCTGCGCATGCTCCCCGTGGTCAGCAAACAAGGGGTTCTGCGTGGCTATGTCCCCGTCCACGCCCTTTTGGACTATTATCGCCGCAAAAAGCAAAAATAAAAGCTGACCATTCACCACCCTTTCAAAAAGGCTTGGATATGAAAGCCTTTGTCAGGGCTTCGCCCCGAACCCCACCAGGACTCTGTCCTGGATCTGCCAGGGAGCCAGCCCCCTGGACCCCGATGCGTGGCTGGGTGGTGAATAGTTACAATAAAAGAAGCCCTGACAAAGGCTTTCATGTCCTGGCTTTTCTTGGAAGGGTGCTGAATAGTTACAAACCTTCATGTGTTGGACGACCCCTTGCGGCACAACATCCGGACCGGTGTACCGGAAAAATCGAACGCCTCGCGCAACCGATTCTCCAAATATCGCCGATAGGTGGCATGAATCTCCTCGGGATGGTTGGAAAAAAGCAAAAAAGTGGGAGGAGCGACACTGACCTGGGAGATATAACGAATCTTGACCGAATGCCCGGCACTCCTGGGCAAAGGGTGACGTACCAGCGTTTCAGCCAGCCAACGGTTGAGTATGCCTGTCGAAATACGCTGCCGACATGCCAAACCCACCTTGTCCAGCGTGGGCAGCAACCGTTCAACACCCCGGCCACTCTGCGCCGAAAGGCGCAGAACGGGAACGTGCTCCAAGTGCGGAAATGACTGTTCAAATTGATCTTTGCACTGCTCCACAGCCTTGGGCTCACGACCCGCAAGATCCCATTTGTTGACCACCATGACCAAACCACACCCCGCATCGACAGCATAACCGGCAACCCGCTGATCCTGATCGGTGACACCCCGTACACCATCCAAAACCAGAACAGCCACGTCGGCCCGGTCGATGGCCTTCAGGGCCGCAAGGGCGGAAAACGACTCCACCCGTTGCGTCACCCGGCTCTTGCGCCGCAACCCTGCCGTGTCCACCAACACGTAGGTGCGTCCCTGCGGCGTGGTCAACAGGGTATCGATGGTATCCCGGGTGGTGCCGGGAATGGCGCTGGACACCAGCCGCTCCTCCCCCAACAACCGGTTGATCAGGGAACTCTTGCCCGCATTGGGACAACCGATGACCGCCACGCGCAACCCAACCTCTGGATCACCCGCAACCAGCGCATCTGGATGTGGCGCCACAGGCAACGCCGCGAAAACCGCCGTCAATAAATCATCAATCCCCTGGCCATGGGTTGCCGCAATGGCCACCACCGTACCGGCACCCAAGGCAAAAAAGTCCCATACCCCTTCGCTTCCCAGTCGCCCCTCGCTTTTGTTGACGGCAATCACAAGGGGTTTGCCGGCCTGACGCAACAGCCCGGCAATGACCTGGTCATCAGGAAGCATGCCGGCCACTCCATCGACGACCAGGACAACAGCGTCCGCCTCCTCGACGGCCACCATGGCCTGCTGACGTATATCCTGCGCCAGAGGTTCAGAAGAACTCTCCTGAAAACCACCCGTATCCACGATGCGAAAATGCCGTTCGCCCCATAGGCCCCGACCATATTGACGATCCCGGGTCACACCAGGCAGGTCATCGACCAAGGCGGCGCGCGTTCGCGTCAACCTGTTGAATAAAGTGGATTTTCCCACATTGGGACGACCCACCAGAGCAATGAGAGGCACACTCATGGTAGCGATTCGGCACTCACCAAAAAAACGTCCAAAAAACTGGGATGGAGGTCCAGGAGGAAGGGCTGCGCCCT
>JADGBZ010000136.1 GCA_015231175.1 Magnetococcales bacterium
AAAGACTGGGATGGAGGCCCAGGAGGAAGGGCTGCGCCCTTCCTCCTGGTGGGGTCCGGGGCATCGCCCCGAAAAAAACCATTTAAAGACTGGGATGGGAGCCAGCCCCCCGGGGACTTTCTCACACGACTGCATGCAAGGCATCTTCTATGACATTCCATGCGCGATGAAGTTCCGCGTCTGTGACGCAATAAGGTGGCAGCAGGTAAATGACATGCCCCAGGGGGCGGATGATCAGCCCGCGTTCGAGGAAAAAGAGACGCAATTGCTGACTTGTTTCCGAGGCATAGGGGATGGAATCGCTCAACTCCACGGCGGCGATACCCCCCAAGACCCGACCATGCACCATTTTGGGGTGTTGCAGCAACTCCAAAACCCGTTCTTTGTTGACGCGCTCGATATTGACCACCCGGGCCAGGGTTTTCTCTTTGTCGAACAGATCCAGGGAAGCGATACCGGCGGCGCACCCCAGAGGGTTGGCGGTGAAGGAGTGTCCATGCGCAAAAGCCCGGTCAAAGCCGCTGTCGAGGAAGGCTTGATAGATCTCATCCCGGCAGACGGTGGCGGCCAGGGGAAGAAAGCCTCCAGTCAAACCTTTGGAAAGGCAGATGATATCGGGATCAACGCCTGCCTTGTGGCAGGCGAACATGGCCCCCGTGCGGCCAAAACCGGTCATGACTTCGTCGAAGATCAACGGGATGTTGGCCATTTTGAGTTTGGCGGCCAGGCCACGCAGGAAATCGGGGCGGCACATGCGCATGCCACCAGCCCCCTGGACGAGGGGTTCGACGATCATGGCGGCACAATCATCGGCATTTTGTTCCAGGTAACGGGTCAGGGCCACCAGGGAACTTTCCTCTTTCTCCTCCACTGTGTCGTCGCCGATCCAGGTGGCGGGAAAAGGGATGGCATCGACACGAAACATCATGGTGTCGAAGGCGTCGAAAAATCCGGAAGCCCGGCCAACGGACATGGCTCCGGTGGTGTCGCCATGGTATCCACCCGCGAAAGAGAGAAACCGGGTACGGCGTTCTCCCCGGTTGATCCAGTATTGGCAGGTCATTTTAAGGGCCACTTCCACGGAGGTGGAGCCGTCGTCGGAGAAGAAGACCCGGTTCAAGTGGTGGGGGAGTCGGGCGGCCAGGCGGCTGGCCAGTTTGATGGCCGGTTCATGGGTGAAGCCGGCGAAGATCACCTGTTCCAATTTTTCCGCCTGTGCGGCAATGGCGCGGACGATGGCCGGGTGGGCATGGCCATGGGTCGTTACCCACCATGAGGAGATCAGATCCAGATATTTGCGGCCATCGGCGGCATAAAGGGTTGCCCCCTGCGCCGAGGCGATGGGAATGGGGGGGGGGGGCGGATTTTTCCTGGGTAAAGGGGTGCCAGATGTGGCGGCGGTCCAGGGCAATCAGGTCATGCACGCGCTTCATCTCCTGGATTTGTCATTATTCACCACCCGGCAGCGCATCGGGGGCCAGGGGGCGGCGGCTGGCCAGACCTTGGTGGCCTGATCCAGTTCGGCCCCTGTCAGGGTCTCAAGATGGGGAATTTCCGCCAGAATGTCCACCTCGCCATGGTGAGCGATGGCCTCACGGTTGTCCACATCCGGTATACCATTCAGGATCACCCCGGCCACTGTCAAGCCTCTTTGCCGCAAACCTTCCAGGGTCATGAGCGTGTGGTTGATGGTGCCGAGGGTTGTCCGGGCGACCACCACCACGGGCAGTTTCAGATGCACCATGAGATCCACCATCAGGGTGGTTGCGTTCAAAGGCACCAGGATTCCTCCTGCTCCTTCCACCACCAGGGGGGCAGGGGGGGGGAGTTGAAAATCGGCCAGGTGGATGGTCAGGTTTTCCCGGGCGGCGGCCAGGTGCGGGGAGCGGGGCAGGGAGAGGGCATGGCGCGAGGGGAAAAAGTGCCGGTCCGGCAATCCGGAGAGGCGTTGCACGGCCATGGTATCGGTTTCACCCGTCAAGCCGGCCTGGATGGGCTTCCAGTAAAATCCCTGCAGGCGACGGAGCAGCCAAGCCGCCGCGACCGTCTTGCCGACTCCTGTGTCTGTTCCTGTAACAAAAATTCCTGAAATTGTTGGCATTTTTCACTCAACGACGGGTCAAGGAGACGACCATGGCTCAGGTGGGGGTCGGCTGTTCATCAGGCGGGCGGGTTGTTTTTCCTGCCAGGATTGTGTTCCAGCTTTCGCCACAGGCATTGGCCACTCTCTTTCTGCAAAAAATCGAGGAACGCCTCATGCTCTCCGGCATCTCCCGGTGGAACCGACCAGATTCGCGGCGGTCGCATGACGGGTGACGGCATGGCCTCGGGCGCGGCCTTTTTTTCCGCCGGATCGTCCTGCGTCAAGGGGAGGCAAAACTGGTTGCCTCCTTCCAACTCGATATAAACCCTGGCCAGAATTTGGGCATCGAGCAGGGCGCCGTGTTGTTCCCGCTTGCTGTTGTCCACACCCAACCGTTGGCACAGGGCGTCCAGGTTGAACGATCCTTTGCCTCCCAGGCGTTGCCGGGCCAGACGCACCGTGTCAATGGCCCGCTCCGCTTGGAGTGGTTCAAGCCCCGACCGGTTCAGCTCAGCATTCAAAAATTTTAAATCGAAGGCGGCATTGTGAATGATCAGGGTGTCATTTTGGATGAAATCGAGAAATTCCCGGGCAATTTCCGGAAATTTTGGCTTCCCAGCCACCATCTCCGCCGTGATGCCATGGATGCGGATGACCTCGGCTGGAATGTCCCGTTCGGGATCGAGATACCATTGGCGTGTCTCTCTGAGGCGCATGTCGATGAGTTCCACGCAGCCGATCTCCAGGATGCGGTGTCCTTCTTCCGGTGAAAATCCTGTGGTTTCCGTGTCCAGGACGATCAGTCTTGCCATAGTGATCCCCCAAAAAAAAACGAATCGGGGTCCAGGGGGCCGGCTCCCTGGCGGGTCAAGGGCGGAGCCCTTGCGGGGTCCGGGGCGGAGCCCCGCTTCTTCTTTTCGTTTTACGCCCCCCCCTTTTCCCAAGGCCTTTTTTGCGCCGTTTGCAAAAAAGGCCCGGGGGGCGGGCCTTGGTCCCGTGCCTGGCGCGCTTTTCAGCGCCAGGCACGGGACGCATTGCAGGTTTTTCAGTCTTTTGCTGGGGCTTCGCCCCAGACCCCACCAGGAGGAAGGGCGCAGCCCTTCCTCCTGGACCTCCATCCCAGTTTTTCAATCCTTTTTTTGATTTTCAAGCGACTATCTGTGTCGCCAGGGCCTCGGCATTTCTGATGCAATCGGCCACCGATATGCCATCCCGCCAATTGGCGCGGAAGTGTAAGCCCGGGAAAGGGGCCATGGCAATTTCCAAACTTTGCAATTTTTCCAGATGGTCCATGGCATACTGAGGAATGGCCCGCGAGTGGCGCGTCATGTGGACGAACTCCGGCGCCCCCTGGATATCCAGGGAGCGGGAGAGATCCTGGCCCACCTGGTCGGAAAGGAGGTGATCCGCCTCGGTGGCGGCGCCTGGATCGGTGGCGCCACCGATGAAGGCGGTCAGCAGAGCGCGCCCCGGCGGGGCCCGCCGGGGGAAGAGCGTGCTGGAAAAGAGAGCCCCCAAAGTGCGCATCCCCTCACGGCGCGGCACCAGAAATCCGAATCCGTCCAGAGGGTGCCCGATCCGATCACGCAGCCAGCCCATGCCCAGGGAGACGATGGGGGCATAGGCGATGGAACGCAATATCTCCGCCGCCGCAGGAGAGAATGGAGCGACAAGTTGCGCCGCCTCCGGAGCTGGCAGGGAGAGAATGACCCGGGGTGCTCCATCGTGGCCCGTCGTGTCGCCCCGCTGCCAGGTGACGCGCCATCCGCCCGCTTTCATGGGTTCCAGAGCAGTGACCCGTGTGCCCGTGCGCAGGGCGTCGGCTGGAAGTTTCTCCGCAATGGTTCTGGGAAGAAGCTCCATGCCCGCATCGAAGGTGACCAGGCGTCCGGCGGGCAGGCCGGTGGTCTTGCGCAGGCGTCCCAGAGCCATGGCGCCCCTGATCAGGGAGCCGTGCTCACGCTCCAGGGCATGGATGCGCGGCAAAGCCGCAGCCACGGACAACCGCCACGGATCCCCGGCATAAACGCCGCTGACAAAAGGCTCCACGGCATAATCCAGAAATTCCGCCCCCAGCCGGCGGGTGACGAAAGCGCCGATGCTTTCATGGCCATCACCCCGTGCGATGAAAGGCTCGCGCAACAACCGCCACTTGGCACGCCAGGAAAAAAGCCCGCTGCGCAAAAATTGCGGGGGTGAGGCGGGAAGAGGTTGCAGCCGTCGCTGCCTGTACACATAGCGCCGGGCCGCCCGGGAGTCGGCAACGAGGAGTCTGGCGGCAAGCCCCAGGTCGTCCACCAGCCTGCCCAGGGCGTCCGTGGCATCACCCGGTTTCTGCAAAGTGGAGTTGGGACCGTGTTCCAGGAGGTAATCCTGGAACAGCGAACTCCTGATCAGGCCGCCAACCTCCTCCTGTCCCTCCAGCAGGGTGACCTCGATCCCCCGGCGGTGTAAAAACCAGGCGGTGGCGAGGCCTGAAATGCCGCCACCGGCGATGATGAGTTCGGACACGAATGCACACTCCGAAAAAATAAACATGAACTGGTGGGGTTCGGGGCGAAGCCCTGACAAGCAAAAAAAATCGGCATGAAAAATTTGGTGGTGTCCTACGTTGACCTAACTAGTCTAGCCGGGAACAAGACCCACTCTTCAGTTGACCATACATGATCCGCAAAACCTGCTGCCATAGCTGGTG
>JADGBZ010000137.1 GCA_015231175.1 Magnetococcales bacterium
GTTTCATGGTTGAGCTGTTCCCGGAGCATTGGAACATTTCTGCACATCAAATCAATACGGTTGAGCCACTAGTTACCATTTACCAATATTTTTCCACATGCAGATTACCAGGCTCCTTGCGACTGCCCGGGTCAAAACCGCGCTCCTGAAAAAGACGCATGCCATCTTCCACCAGGTTGGGATGACCACATAAAAAGATGTGCGTCCGCGCCGGTTCAATCGGAAACCCACTGATCTCCTGGAGACTCTCCGGGGAAAACCACTCGGTCAGACGCCCTGTCCGGCCTGTCCAGCCGCTCTCCCCCTGTGGACGGGAAATGATCGGAGCGTAGCGCACGCTGGGACATTTTTGGCTGAGCAACTCAAGGTCAGTTCGATAACCCAGATCCCAGGAATGGCTGGCGCCATGCAGAATGGCCAAGGATGTGGCTGGACACTGATGGGCCATACCCAGGGTGCGAACCATGCTGAGATAGGGGGCCAGACCCGTCCCGGTGGCCACCATGAGAATGTTTTGTCCCGCAGGTACCCGATCCAGCGTAAACATGCCAGTAGCCTTTGTGCCCACAAAAAGCCGGTCACCGGTTTTCAAGGCAAAAAGCCGTGGCGTAAGCTGTCCCCCTGTGACCAGGGAAATATAAAACTCCAGATAGTCCGTTTCATGGCACCCGGAACTGATGGAGTAGGCGCGTCGAATCAACCGCTCCCCCTTCTCCGGATCGAAAGTTTCCGGGTCAGCATCGGCCACGCGAGGCGCGGCATACCGCAGACCCAGAACCGTGAACTGTCCCGATATGAACGGGACCGGCTCATCGGGTCGAATCCGAAGGATGATCAGGCGAGGGGTTATTTCCAGGCGTTGGATCAGTGTGGCATTGTCTTGAGTCGTCGTCATGGCGAAAATCTCCCTGACATGGTTGGCACGGCCATCAACAAACCTGCGGGACTTGCCGTGGGGTGTGCAGAATGCTATAGAGTCTTTCCATGACGGATAATCAACACATAAGCAAGGGAGAAGTGATTCGCACCCTGTTGGAACGCGAGGGGCGGGTCATGCTCTGTGTCGATGCCACGTGCAAGGGTGTGGAGGTGCCGCGCCGGTTCGCCTCCGACACCGAACTGCGGCTCATTCTTAATGTCAAAATGCCACAATCCATTGAAATAGGCCAAAAAAGTTTGGAATCCGAGTTGCGGTTCGGCGGAATCCCCCACTATTGCATCATTCCCTACGAGGCACTGTGGGGCGCCTTCAACCCCGATTCAGGGCAAGGCATGCTCTGGCCGGAAGCCATGCCGGAAGCCATTCGGAAAAGCTATCTTGCCACCCGGAATGCCACAGACGACAAACAGGAAATCTTTCCCACCGGCCTTCTGGGGGCTGTCCGGCCAATCAAGGAGTTTCCGGCCAAAATTGGGGAAGATCGTCCCAAGCTGGAGATTGTCCAGAGAGAGCCGGAGCCAGGCCCTCCCCCTTCTCCCGACAAAAAACACGCCACTGCCCGAGGCCATCTGCGTCTGGTCAAGTAGGCCGTGGAGTCTCACCTCTTTCTCTCCATGATAGCTGCGAAGAATCCGTCTGTGCCGTGACGATGCGGCCAAAGGGAAAGGAAAGGCCCCCTGGTGACATCCCCCGCCACGCCAGATGATGCCAAAACATGTGCGGCATCCAGCAACCGGAATCCGGGGTCACACCGCAGGAAATAGTCAACCACGGCTTGGTTCTCCTGTTCCAGGATGGAGCAGGTGGCATAGATCAGGCGGCCTCCGGGTTTGACCAGGCGTGCCCCGGCTGTCAGCAGGGCGCTTTGACGCAGGGTCAATGTTGTCACATCCTGTGGTCGCAACGACCATTTATATTCCGGGTGGCGGCGCAGGGTGCCGGTTCCGGAACAGGGGACATCGAGCAACACCCGGTCGGCTTTGCCGGCCAAGGCATGCAGTTTTGGATCCCCCTCATGGCGGATGGGCAGGGGGTGAATGGAGCGCAAACCCGCACGACGCTGACGTGGGCGGAGCCTGGCCAGGCGTTGGGCATGGGAATCTGCAGCCACGATTCGGCCCCGGTCTTCCATCAACATGGCCAGATGCAGGCTTTTGCCCCCACCACCGGCACAAAGATCCACGACGGTTTGGCCGGGCTTGGGGGCTACAAGCAGGGAGATCAATTGACTCCCTTCATCCTGGATCTCTATCCATCCCCGGCGAAAAGGGTCCGATCCTCCCAGGGGTGTGCGATGCGTCAGACGAAGACCCGATGGGGAAAAAGGGGTCCATGTCGTTGCGATGCCTTCCGCCAGCAGGTCGGCCTGACACGCCGCACGGGTACCGATGCGAAGGTTGACACGCAGATCGATCGGGGCAGGCTGGTTGAGTGCAGCGGCAAGCTCTTCGGCTTCCGTCCCCCCCGGAAAGGCGGTCAGGGCTTCCCATAACCAATCAGGCAAAGAGTGGCGTATGGCTGGGACGATGGGTGCGGCATGGTCGGTCGGGGAAGAAAGAGGTTGTGGAGCTGTCCTGCCACAGACTTCGGCGATTTGACTGGGACTCCAGCCATACATGTCCAGCAGGGCCAAGGCGGTCAGATGGGCAGCGGGGCTGGAAAGATCGGGATCCAGGCGGCGTCGGTGCCGCAACACCCCGTGGACCAGATCTCCAATCCAGGCCCGCTCCTTGGATCCGCAACCGTTTTCGACCCAAAACCGGTGCGTCATCAGGGTCTCGGGAGGTGTGGCCGAGTCGAGAATTTGTCCCAGGAGTTTGACGGTCAGACGGACGCACCTGGTCGGATTTGCCGGAAAAACAAACCCTGGATCATTCATGTCCACAACACCTGGGCCTATCCCCTGGGCCTTTTTTGCCAACGGCGCAAAAAAGCTTCAAGAATTGTAACCATTCACCACCCGCCAACGAATCGGGGTCCAGGGGGCTGGCTCCCTGGCTTTGTCCAGGGCAGCGCCCTGGTGGGGTTCGGGGCGAAGCCCTGACAAATGACAAAGGTTTTCCTGTCCAGGCTTTTCTAGCAAGGGTGGTGAATAGTCACTCATATCCAAGCCTTTCTTGCAAGGTTCCTGAATAGTTACGAATTTTCTTCATGTGGCAGGATGACATCGACCACGCTTTTGACCAGCACGGCCAGGGGGACGGCAAAGAAAACCCCCAACAAACCCCAGAGGGAACCAAAGAGCAGGACGGCCAGAATGATGGTGGTGGGATGGACCCGCACGGTTTCACCCAAAATCAGGGGAGCCACAAGGTTGCCATCGACCATCTGGACGATGCCGTAGATCATCAGGGGTTGGAAGGCCTCCATGGTGACGCCCCATTGAAACATGCCCAACAGAACCACAGGGATAATGACCACCACCACACCCAAAAACGGAATCAGGACGGAGAGTCCGGTGAGAAGGCCCAGGAGAAAGGCGTATTCGGAGCCGATGTAGGCCAGACACAAATAGGTGACCGCACCCAACAGCAGCAATTCCCAGAATTTGCCTCGTATGTAGCCGCCCAGACCCCGATCGACATCCCGGAGAACCTTGTATAGCAAGTCGCGCTCGTGGGGCAGCAGGCGTTGCATGCCCCGCAGCAGCTCGGCTTTGTCCTTGAGAAAGAAAAAAACCAGAAAGGGAACCAAAAAAAGATAGATGACGATCGAAAACAGGCCCGGAACCCCGTGCAGGAGGTAGGTCACGGAGCGGGCGGTCAAATCCTGAAATCCCTCCAGGAGCCGGGCCAACAGGGGTTCCATGAGGTTGGCACTGATCACCCCCTGGAGTGAACCGGCAACCTGCCCCTTCAAGGTCTGGAGCGTTGCGGTCATACGGGGGATCTCTCCAAGGAGGTGGGAGAGCTGTTCGGCCAGAATGGGGATGACGACGCCGAACAGGATGACCAGCAGAAACATGAAAAGGCCAAATACCAACAACACCGCCAGGATGCGGGGCATGCGCCAACGAACCAGAGGACGAATCATCCCTTCCAGCAGATAGGCAACCACCAGCGACGTGATGAATGGGGCAATGGCATCGCCAAAATAGAGAACAACCAGGATGCCCCCGGTCAGGACCAGGAGCAAGGCAACCAGCTGTGGATTGCGAAAATGACTGCGCAAGGTGAAGAGCATTCTTTCCATGAAAAATCAACCTGGTTCGATGAGAACCAGGGTCTCCTTGCGAACGCGCCAGAAGAGATCGAGGATATGTTCGTTTTTCATGCGCACGCAACCGGCGGAGGCGGGTTGGCCCAGGAGGTTGGCATGGGAGGTTCCGTGGATATAGATATAACGATCCTTGGTGTCCACACCCGGGCCACGGTTGTACCCTTCTTCCAATCCATCCAGCCAGAGAATGCGGGTGGTGATGGCATCCGGGCCGTCGATGATTGTTTCTGCGGCTATTTCACCGGTGGGAACGCGCCCCTTGAAGACCGCCCCCAGGGGTTCTCCCTCGCCGATGCAGGCGCAGATGCGATGCAGGCCAATCGGGGTTCGTCCGCTGTCGATCTGGTTGCCGAAGCCGGCCCGGCCCGTAGAGACCGGCCAGCGATGAATCGAGCCTCCCTGTTCCAGGCAATAAAGGCGCTGATACCGCCCCAGAACCACCAGGACGGTTGCCTGGGCATCCCAACCAGCGGCGCGCAGGGTGCTTTTGGCCTCTTCCAAAGCGAGAGTTTCAAAGGCCGGGTCAGGAGAAAGCATGGGAATTTCCAAAAAAATCATTGAAAGACTGGGATGGAGGTCCAGGAGGAAGGGCTGCGCCCTTCCTCCTGGCG
>JADGBZ010000138.1 GCA_015231175.1 Magnetococcales bacterium
CGCCCCTTGGGCCTTTTTTGCAAACAGCGCAAAAAAGGCCTGGGAGAAGGGGGGCTTTGGGTGTGCCATTTACTCGCATTTTTCCACCGGCAGATCGGCCTGCCGCCACTCCGGGAAACCCTCCTCCAGCCGCCGTGCCTTGAATCCCCTTTTCCGCAACCACTCCACCGCATCGAAGGAGAGCACGCAGTAGGCTCCCCGGCAATAGGCCACCACCTCACGGTCCGGGGGGAGTTCGTGCAGACGCCGCTCCAGCTCCCGCAGGGGAATGTTGAACGATCTGGGCAGATGGCCCGCCGCGTACTCCTCCCGGGGACGCACGTCCAGCACCGTCACGGTGCCTTCCCGCATGCGTTCCAGCAGCGTCTCCCGAGGCAGCGGCTCCATACCGTCTTTGGCCAGCAGGTATTCGCGGACCAGCTTCTCCACCTCTTCCAGATGGCGTTCCGACAAACGGCGGATCACCCCCAGCAAGGTGACGATCTCCGGGTCGGAGAGCCGATAGTGGACATACACCCCTTCCTTGCGCGTCTCCACCAGCCCGGCATGGCGCAACTGCTGCAAGTGCTTCGAGGTGTTGGCGACCGACAAAGCCGTCAGCTCCGCCAGGGACTCCACCGTTCGTTCCCCCTGCGCGAGAAACTCCAACATGGCCAAACGATGGCCCTGCCCCACCGCTTTGCCGATGCGGGCCAGATGATCGAACAGCTCCTGTTTGAACGAAAGGCTTGACATGGGTATCACGTTATGGTTGAATTGTATTAAACCATATGGTTGAATTACGGCGTTCCATGGGATCGTCACACCGTTCCCGGGGGTGTTCCCTGGATGGGGACGTGATCCATGGTTTCAAAGACGGGCATCGGGGACAAGGGATTCCTTTCTCTCCGGGAGAAGGTGCGGGAAGCGTGGGGCGTCTTTTCCGGGCGTTCCGGCGCGTGGGGTTCATGCACGCCTTTTCGCCTACAGGTTGATAAGGAGGAATGATGGAACACGAGGCGATGCTGCGTCTGGGAATTTTTTTGGGGGTTCTGACCCTGGTGGCGGTCTGGGAGCTTGTCGCCCCCCGGCGCGGGCGCACTCTGTCGCGCAAGACGCGCTGGCTGCCCAACCTCGCCCTGGTGGCGCTGGACACCCTGCTGGTTCGGTTGATCTTTCCGGTGGCGGCGGTGGCCCTGGCCGCCCTGGGTCAGGAGCGGGGCTGGGGGTTGCTCAACCAGTTCGCCTGGCCGGTGTGGGTGGAGACCCTGCTGGCGGTGGTGGTGCTGGATTTCATCATCTACCTCCAGCATGCGGTGTTCCATGCCTTGCCGGTGCTGTGGCGGCTGCACATGGTTCATCACGCCGACCTGGACGTGGACGTGACCACCGGCTTGCGCTTTCATCCCCTGGAGGCGCTGCTCTCCATGGGCATCAAACTGGCGGCGGTGCATGCCAGCGGGGCCTCGCCCCTGGCGGTGATGATCTTCGAGGTGCTGCTCAACGGCATGGCCCTGTTCAACCACGGAAACGTCCGCCTGCCGGAGGGATTCGACCGGGTGTTGCGCTGGGTCTTCGTCACTCCGGACATGCACCGCTCCCACCACTCCCATCTGGCGCCGGAGACCAATATGAACTTCGGCTTCAACCTCTCCTGGTGGGACCGCATCCTGGGCACCTACTGGCCCAAACCCGCCGAGGGTCACGAGGCCATGGAAATCGGCCTGGAGCATCTGCGGGAACCGGAAAAGTGCCAGCCCTTCCTGACGATCCTGCTGTTGCCGTTCCGCTCCAGTCTGGGCGAATACACCATCAATCGCCGCTGGTGAGGAACGAGCTGTGAGGCGAACGCCCATGGAGACCACTCTGGAAGAGGGAATTCTTACCGCGTCCAAGCGGGTTGTCCCCGCCGCCGGAACTCGCGTCAAGGCCCGTGCGCAGCGTCTCATGCCGGTGGAGCAGCAGCGCTCCCTGGCGGGGCGATACGCCTGGTGGGTCAAGTCTCTCTCCCTGATTGCCTTCGTCTGGGCTTTTCTCGGCTGGCTCAACGATGCCTGGCTGTTCAGGTTCAACAACTCCATCCTGCTCAATCGCTACACCGAATATGCACTCATCGTCGCCTTCGGGATTTGGCGCATCGCGGCGGAGAAAAACCCCTACACCCGCAGGCGGTTGATGATCCTGGTGGGCAACGTGGCGGTGCTGTGGTGGCTGATCCCCTGGTTGTTCCCTTTTATCGAACCGTATGTTGGCTATCTGGGGGGGCTGCCTGCCTTTCCCTCCCTGCATGCACCGGGAACGCTCACCTTTTTTCTGGTGCTGGGGGCGGTCTTTCTCTTCGGGCGACGGGTGATCTGCGGCTGGAACTGCCCCTGCGTGGCGATTCGCGAGGTGGTGGGGTTTCCCTTCCGCCATGGTGATCATGTTCCAAGGGGAAAGTGGGCCTGGCGGCTGCGCCATCTCAAATGGATCTGGTTCGCCCTCTACCTGGGGGCCATGTGGGCCATGACCCGCCCGGCCAACAACGTCACCACCGGGTATCTGGGCTTTTTTGCCATGGTGGTGGTGCTGCCCTATTTTGCCACCATGCTGCTCTCGCCGTGGATCGGCAACCGGGGCTATTGCCGTTTTCTCTGCCCTTACGGAGCTACCTTCGGGCTGCTGAACCGAGCTGGGATGTTTCGCATCGACTACGGCGCCGACACCTGCATCCAGTGCGGCAAGTGCGAGAAGGTGTGTGACATGGGTATCCCGGTGTGGGAGATGGGGACGGCCCATGGCGGCAGGGTGGATACCACCGAGTGCATGGGGTGTGGCCGCTGCATCACCGAATGCCCCACCCAGAGCCTGACCTTCCGGGACGTGCGCAATCTGCCCTGGCCATCCTTGCGGCAGGATCGGGATCATCTGCTGCGCCGGGTGGAGTGGCAACTCCCCGCCACCCGGCTCCGAGCGGCCCTCTTCGTGGCAGCCTTGGCCACGACCCTGGCGGGAGGGTGGTATTACTCAAGCCGCATCGGCAGCGGCGCGGAGCTGATCAACAATCTGGGGATGTTATGCGGCCTGCCCATCTCTACCTGGTAGCCTTGTTGTCCCATTTCTGCCTGGTAGCCCTGCTGCCTGGTTGGCCGGCGCTCGCCTGGGGTGGCATGGATCCCGACGCCCCAGGCGTCGGTGAACACGCGGGGCATTGGCAACCCGATCCCCTGCACGAATATTGGGATCCGGAAACCTACCACCGTCCCGAAACCGGACGGGTGGAGGGGGTATTCAAAGGCCAGGAGTGTCTGGAATGCCACGCTGGGGTGACGCCGGGCCTCGTCAAGGATTGGCGGGCCAGCCGCCATGCCCAGGGGGAAAAGCCCGTGCTCTGTCCTGCCTGTCATGGCGACGATCACCAGAAATTGACCTTCCCCACCCCCCGGACCTGCGGAACCTGCCATCCCCAGCGGCTGGCGCAGATGGAGGAGGAGAAGAAATACGGTTTTCCCAGCCACGCCCTGGCCATGGAACGGGTGGTGGACAGCAAACACTTCGCCGACAAGCCCAAGGCCGAGGTGGCCGCCTGCCTGCAATGCCATTCCGTGGCCACCAAGTGCGACTCCTGCCATACCAGGCACCGTTTCGACGCCGCCGAGGCACGGCGGCCCGAAGCCTGCCTGACCTGTCACAGCGGTCCGCCCCACCCGGACGACGAGGCCTATTTCGCCTCCGCCCATGGCCGGAAGTACAAAAAAGAGGGGGCGCTGTGGGATTGGAGCAAGCCCTTGCGCAAGGGCAACTACGAGACCCCCACCTGCGCCTATTGCCACATGAAGGACGGCAACCACCAGGTGGCGGACAAGGCGGTGTGGAAGTTCGGTATTCGGGAGGTCAACCCCCGCACTGCCGAAAATGAGATCAAGCGCAAACGCTGGGCGGAAACCTGCGCCGCATGCCACCTGCCGGAGGTGGGCCGAAAGTTTTTCCGGGAGTTGGACGACGAACGGGCGACGGCATGGCAAAAGCTCAACGGCGTGGAACGGCTGCTCAAGGGGTTGCGCAGTGATGGCCTGCTGCGCCCCTCGGCGAAGGATCGCCCCCCCTATCCCATGGACTGGATGGCCCGGCTGTTTCCCCGGGAGCGCATCGGCTTCTACGAGGGGCAAGCCTCGGCTTTTTACAACGTGGGAGCCATCGAGCGGGACTATTTTGACATGTGGTATTTCGACAACCTGGGGGCCTACAAAGGGATGGCCCATGGCGCCAAAGAGATGTCCCAACACTTCCACCAGCGCCTGGACGCGGATGCCCTGGCCATCGGCACAGCGGCGAAACGGCTGCGGGGCCAGGGAAAAGTGGAGATGGACCTGAAACCCCTGTGGCTGGAGGGGGAATACACCCGTTTCAACCGCGACCACAATTGATGTCCGACTAAAACCATTCAACACCCTTTCAAGAAGAGCCTGGACATGAATCACCATTCAGCACCCCCTGCTGTACCCTCCACCGGAACACCGGGGAGCTTGTTGCTGCGCATCGCCCTCCTGGCGGTGCTGGCGGCGGCCATCGCTGCGGCCTATCAGTACCGGGAATGGCTTGATCCCGCCCGGTTGGAAATCTTGGTGCGGGAGTGGGGAACAGCTGGCATGGGGCTGTTCGTGCTGCTCTACGCTGCCGCGACCGTGCTCTTTTTGCCGGGTTCGGTGCTCACTCTGGCGGGGGGAGCGATGTTCGGTCCCTG
>JADGBZ010000139.1:0-933 GCA_015231175.1 Magnetococcales bacterium
CTGGACCCCGTTTCATGGCTTGCCTGCACATCAAATCAACACGGTTGAGCCACTACCTCATGGATCGGTAAAAATCGGTAGTACTCAAACGGGTTTCACCTTTGACGTTTCCCCCTTTGCTGAGGGAGGGGAAGGTGGCCCCCGTCTTGATGGAGCCATACCGTAACCAGGTTTGAACGGTTTGAACGGTTTGTGGTGAAATCCACCTTTCCGCCCCTTGTCCCTCCTGGTCGGTTTTGGATTCTGGCAATCCATTGCGCGCCCCCATTTTCACCCCTCTTTCTGTCCACCAAGTGGCCATTGGATCCACGGTGGCCACGGCGATCCGCACCTGACACCCCACCCTGGCCTTGCCCTGCCCCTCGATCCTTTCCACGTTGGCCATCCGCGCACCTGGTGCGATTGCGTGAAACACCTTCTTGAAGGACGCCAGGCCAGTCCGAGTCAGCGGACGCACGGTCACTTCCGGGGAAAGGGAAAAGGAGCCGTGAAAAGGAAAAAGGCGAGCCATTTAGAAGCATAAGAGGATATATGCCTATAAAAGGCCAATCTATCATGCAGTGGTTTTTCCTCGTATCCGAGGGCATGTTCATACAAGTGTACCAAGTGTACCACTTTTTTATATATATATTTAAATTCAATAAAATAATAAGGAATAGGTGGTACACATGGGAGGCAAAGTGGTACACATAGGGATCAAATTGGTACACTTCGGAAATGAAGTGCTACACCATCAGGAAATGCTGATGGCAATCTGGAGACAAACGCGCATCTGTGCGAAACCAGTCAACCCCGCATCCTGCAAGGCTTTCTGGTCGGTCCTGCGCCAGTGGCTTGACGGCAATTTGGGGTATTCCGCGCAAACAAAGGCATCCCGTAACTATTCAGCACCCGACCACGAATCGGGATCCAGGGGGCTGGCTCCCTGGCAGG
>JADGBZ010000139.1:1846-4652 GCA_015231175.1 Magnetococcales bacterium
GACGGAGTCCTGGTGGGGTTCGGGGCGAAGCCCTGACAAAGGCTTTCATATCCAGGCTTTTTTTGAAAGGGTGCTGAATAGTTACGGTTCACGTAACTATTCACCACCCGCCAACGAATCGGGGTCCAGGGGGCTGGCTCCCTGTCAGGTCCAGGACGGAGTCCTGGTGGGGTTCGGGGCGAAGCCCTGACAAAGGCTTTCATGTCCAAGCTTTTCTTGCAAGGACGGTGAATAATTACCGGTTCACAATGGTGACCGGACCCTGCGCCGGTGTTGCGGATGTGGAACGCATTGTTCTGAAACGCATGGAACGCCCACGGAGAATCTCAAATCCCCGATCAGCAAGGTGGCCTCTGCTTTGAAAATTCGCAGTGAAGGCATGGGGCTTCGGGCAACAGTCCGCGTGATGGGCACCCATATGTTCAGAGGCATTGCAAACGGGGAGCAAAGGTCGCCCACCCAAGGTTCTTCCAAAAGGAGTCAGAGTGCGAGTCAAGAACAAGGGCGATCAGAAGCATAAGCGAGGCCCAAAGCGCCCCATGGACCAGGCACATCAACAAGAGCATCCAGACACGGATAAAGTTCTGCCAGAGTCAGAGATAAACGCGAACCGCCTTGAAGGTCAGAATGCTGCAACACGCAGGCGGAACAGCGCTTTTCGACGACAAACGAATACGTATGCCAAGTCTGAAGATGGTCTCCAGCGTACACAGGCGGAACAGCGCTTTTCGACGACAAACGAACACGTATGCCAAGTCTGAAGATGGTCTCCAGCGTACATTGGACGTCCAGTTAGTCATCCACAATTTTGTCCGGCCTCATTGGACGACCGGAGTGGTGCCAGCAGTCAAGTTGGGTACCAAGAAGGCACCCTTGCGCCTTGAAGACATATTGGCCACGAAAAGGACTGCCTGAAGGCACAGGACAGGCAGGATGCGTCTGTCCCACGGTCCATCTTGGAACGGTCGAAGCCCACTGCCCGCTGGCAACATCGCCCCGGTTTACGGCAGGACTCCCCCCATGCCGAACCGGCAGGCCCAGACGCCAACAGCCGATCCTTTGGAAAACTGGCGCGCCCGGAAGGATTCGAACCTCCGACCCCTTGGTTCGTAGCCAAGTACTCTATCCAGCTGAGCTACGGGCGCACAACCATCCGATGAAACCCCAAAGGAGGCGACGAGGCTAACCTTTTTGTCCTGGTACGTCAAGCTTGAAAATGAGCCGCAAAAGCCGAGGCTATGGACCCTGTCCGGAAGAGAATTTTCGGCGAGGCGTTACCCCCACCACACGCCGCCGGGGGGGAGAGGAGGCATGAAGGCCACGGGTTGCCCTTGTGCCTCTGCCGTCTGCGGCGTTGCGCATCGTCTCTCCTCTGCCTCCAGGAGTGCCATGCGTGCCAGATATGCCCCGATCTGCAAGCACCACTGGCGTTTGCTGTCGGGCAGCGCCGCGCCTTGCACCTGGCGAAGTTCGTTCTGTGGAAGATCCAACTCGATCACGACCCCGTCCCCCAGCTCCATGACGACCGCTGTTGGTACGTTGTTCGCCCAAACTATTTCGTGACGCACGACCCCCCGCCACCCTCTTTTCTCCCAGCCTTTGCCACGCATCCCCTCTCTCCCGTAACGCTCCGTCTCTCCCCTCGTATTGCCGCCGTGGCGCTCCGTCTCTCCCCTCGTATTGCCGCCGTGGCGCGCCGTCTCTCCCCTCGTTTTGCCGCCGTGGCGCTCCTTCTTTCCCCTCCTCCCGTTTTCCTTCCCCTTGCCATGCGCCGGGTGTTTTTTGCCGCCAGGTATCCTTCTGGAATCGACCTGACGACGCGCCGGGTGTTTTTTGCCGCCAGGTATCCTTCTGGAATCGACCTGACGACCGATCCCCACTGTTCTCCCCAAACTCCCGTTTTTGCCGGACACCGGCGTGCTGGTGATCGACCCCGCCTTGTCGGAACTCCCTCTTCTGCCGGGTTTCGGTGGCTGGCCAGGCAGCGCCACGTGGAGCAGATTCGCGTTTCTGCCACGCCCCCGCACCCGACCGGGCAACATGATCTGCACCCGACCGGGCAACATGATCTGCACCCGACCGGGCAACATGATCTGCACCCTGCCTGCCCCCATGTCTGGTTATTGCTGGCGCCCGATCCGGGCGACTGGTCTTGAATTCCCGCTCCTGCCAGGTAGGATCACTCTCTCCCCGTTCATTTCCATTCTGCCTGGTGGCGCTCCGCTCCTGCCCACCTGCCACATGCACACCCCGATCCGCATCTTTCCGGGGTGGTTTTATGGTCTTATTCCTCTCCTGATCCTGTTTTTCCCTCTTTTCCGCCCTGATTTTCGCCCGGGCATCCATGCGAATCGACCTTTGCGCCGGATCCGATCTGGGTCGGTAAAGGATGGCCGTATGACCGATCAGGCCAACGGCTGTACAATGGACACTCTGTTCGAGTTGCTCGGTCAGCGCACGCCGCTCCTCTTTGAAATCATTGAAGCGTATCTTGATCAATTCATGCGCCGTCAAGGCCTGATCGACCTGCTCCAACAATGCCGGAGAGAGACCACCGTGGCCAACCAGAACCACGGGCCGCAGGGCATGGGCCAACCCGCGTAAATATTTCTTTTGCCAACCCGCCAGACCTTTGACTTCGGTCACGGTGCTCTCCCTTCGTTGCTGATGTTGTCGGAGATCCAAGGGGAAGGGGTGCGCCCTTTCTCCTGGTGAGGTTCGGGGTAACGCCCCCCAAAAAAACCATTGAAAGACTGGGAGAAAAGAGGGTGGCGGGGGGTCGTGCGTCACGAAATAGTTTGGGCGA
>JADGBZ010000140.1 GCA_015231175.1 Magnetococcales bacterium
TATCTAAGCGCCATTGGGGCGCAGCCCTTCCTCCTGGACCTCCATCCCAGTCTTTCAATGGTCTTTTTTTGGGGGCTCCGCCCCGAACCCCGCCAGCACCCGTTTATTTTCCTCCAAACCACCCCCTGGATCCCGGCGCCACACCCGCCGCCGGTGGCAACCCTGGCGCCGGAGGGTCGTTGTCGAATGGATTCAATGCCTTGATGATACTTTCCTTTGCCGGGGGCGGCAACAGCTCTTCGACAGGATACTGAAACAAAAACATCACCTGCCGCGTGGCCAGTTGCATCATCAGATCCAGGGACTGGCCTGCCTCGGGCGGCGCTTCCTGGGCCAGCTCCATGGCTGTGGCCACCGCCACACCCGATTCCAACGGGTTGGAGATGAGTTTGCCCGCCAGCAACAGGGCCCCTCCCATGGCCATACCATTCTCTTTGCTTCTCTTTTTGATTTTTGGGTGCGACTCCACCCGCACCCGCAAGGTGCGTATCAACTTGCCGCTTTTTCCATCGATCAATTGGACCTCCCAATCGACCACCCCCGGTGTCGCTGCCCCGGAGTTGCGCAGGGTCCGGGGGGCGATCCACAACACCGCAGGCCAATCGCGTTGCCGGATCTGTTGCAAAACCTGATCGAGATACAAGGCGGAATCCCACTCCAAAAACAGGTGTTCAGCAAAATTGCCCGGCAACATTTGGGCAAACACTTTCCGGGAAAACTCCGCCAAAACCTCCTTCTCCCCACCCCGATCCTGGGCCAGGGCCAGGAGGTGTACTTCAGGAAACGGCGCTACGCCCGAACCGGCTTCGCCTGTGGCTTCCCAACAGACACGAACCCCTTCCATGGGATCTTCGCACCCCTTGCGGTGAATCGAAGTGGCCTCGGCCCGGGCACCCAGCAAGAGCAGGGCGCCTGCCAAAACGATTCCCAGCCGTTTGTGTCTGTTCATGATGGTATCCTCTTTAACCCAGCAAGGCATCGATTTGATCAAACAAATAGCGTCCAAACGGCATGGCACAGGTAAATCCCGGTGAGACGGCGTTCAACACATGAAAGCTCCCCCGGTCTCCCTCATAGCGAAAGTCGGTCTCCAGACGGTGATTCCGCAAATTCACCAACTGGGCGCGAACGCCGGGCGGCCCCCAACGGCGGTAGTGTTTTTCATCCACAGCCGTGGCCAACACCCCCGCCTGCCGAACCATCTCTCGCCGGCGATATTTTTGCATCTCCTGCCAGGCCAACTGCCGAAAGCCAAAATCATTGCGCAAAAACAGTCCCATCTCCCGCCATACAATCTCCATGGACTCCTGCCAGCGGAAGCCGGAAAGACCTTCGTAGTGTTCACGCCAAAAGGCCGGAACCGCCGTTGGGCCGACCTTGGCATGGCCATCCACCGTCAAGGTGTAGTGTACCCCCAAAAATGGATTGGCCAGGTCCGGCACCGGGTAGATATGGGTGCGCAACGCCCCGACCGGTTCGTCGCTGTAGAGGTACAACCCTTTGAATGGCAAGATGGCCGACTGCAACCCGAAGCCGCACATGTGGGCAATCCGGTCGGCATAAAGACCCGCTGCATTGATCAAATATCCGGCGGATACATCGCCGTTCGTGGTACGTGCGACACCCCGTTCCCAGCCCAGCAACGCCGTACCGACCCGTATATCCACGCCAGCCGACCGGGCATCCTCCGCCAGGGCGCCCATCACCTCCTTGGGATCCACAGAGGAGGTGGTGGGAGAGTGGATCGCCCGGTCCACGGTGCGCACCCGTGGCTCCAAGACCTGGGCCTGACTCAGGGAGAGGCTCTCCAGTTCGACCCCATTGGCTGCCCCGCGCCGCAGCAACTCCTCCATGACCGGCAGATCGGTCTCCTGTCGGGCCACAACCAGCTTGCCACAACGGTTGATCCGTAACCCCCGCTCCTGACAGTAGCGGGTCATCAGGTGGTTCCCTTCCCGGCAAAAACGCGCCTTCAAACTGTCTGCCGTGTAATAAAATCCCGCGTGCAATACGCCGCTGTTGCGGCCACTGGCGTGTTTTCCACAGGCACTCTCCTTTTCCAACACCACCACCCGGCGCTTCGGATGCCGCCGCCGCGCCTCCAACGCCAGGTTCAAACCGACAACCCCTCCACCCACGATTAAATAATCCGAACTTTTTTCCATATAAAAATCAACCTTTACACTTCTTTACCTTGCTATCATCCGGGTGAATATGCTTGAATATCCGTGACTATTCACCGCCCGCCAACGAATCGGGGTCCAGGTGGCTGGCTCCCTGGCAGGGCCTGAGACGGTGTCCTGGTGGGGTTCGGGGCGATGCCCTGACAAAGGCTTTCCTGTCCAGGCCTCTCTCCAGGAAGGGGTACTGAACGGTCACGGTGGGGTCCGGGGCGAGGCCCTGATAAAATCCTTCATATCCAGGCTTTTCTCGTAAAAATTGTGGATGGTTGCGAACATTCTTGTTATGGGCGCGTACCGCAATCCTGTGGCAGCGGCAAGCAATGCAAACGGATACAAGGAAAATGCACAATATATACCAAAGGCCCAAATCCAAATATCTGTCACCTTTTTTTCTGGCCGTCTGGTTGGCCATGGCTTTGGCCGCCTGCGGTGGTGGTGGTGGTGGCGGAGAAGGAAATATCAGGGAAGGTGGCACCAGCAGCGCCCCTTACAGCCCAAGCGACGTGACACCGAGCACGGGTCGCTTCATTGACTCCCCGGTGCAGGGAATCACCTACGCGACCCCCACCTTGTCTGGCGTGACCGATGATCAAGGTACGTTTCTGTTCCAATCCGGAGAGGTGGTTTCGTTCATGGTCGGAGATGTCATGTTGGGCAGCACGCCCGGATCGACCACCGTGACGCCGATCATCCTGAGCGGCGCCGGGGCGACATCCTCGTCGCCAACCGCCGTCAACATGGCCAGATTTCTCCAATCCCTTGACCAGAACGGGGGTAATGGCTCCAGCATCGTCATTCCGACATCGGTCAGCGCCGCATTGAAATCGACCGATCCAACCTATGGTTCCTACGTCCAGACATTGAACTCGGTTGGCTTCGGCGACGGTACCGACTTTGAAAATGCCGTGGCAAACATCGTCAGTTCCGTTGTTCAACCCTACAATGCCAACGCAACCGTCGTAACGGCTGCTTCGGCACAAATGGCCATGGAGTCCTCACTGACCAATCTGGGCATCCCTTTTACCAAGGGTCAAACGACTGCTGATACCAATACCACCACGGGCAACAATACAAACAACGATGGGGCGGTCGCAGGCGGCGTCGCCACAGACACCACCACAGACACCACCACAGGCACCACCACAGGCACCACCACAGGCACCACCACAGGCACCACTACAGGCACCACCACAGGTATCACCGCGAACGGTAGCACCCCGATTGGCAATACCGGCACCTCCACCCCCGGTACCATACTTGCTCTCTCCAATCTGGCCGATCAAAACTCCTTCAATTTCACTTCCCGGGACAAAACCCTGGTCAGCAATGAGGGTACTTTTTCTGTCCCGAATGACGCCGTTTCATTCATATTGCACCTGATCGGCGACGATGTGGGCTCCCTGCTCTCCTTCAACTCCCTGATTTCGCCCCAGGGAACTCCTGTGGATGTCACCCTCAGCAGTTGTCAGGTCGGAGATACCTATTGCAATGTCATGGTTCCCTACCAACCTGAACTTCCCCCTACAGGTGGGACGTGGCGTTATACCCTGCGAAGCGCCAGCAGCGGTTTTGCCAACTTTTTGGTGAAATTGACCACCCGTTATGGTGCATCTCCCACCACCACCAAACTGACCATTCAACCTTATATGACCGGTACCAATTACAACACTTCGGTCGTCAGCAGCGCCATGGCGCGTTTTGTCGCCGTCTATGCCAAAAACAACATCACAGCCCATGTCAATCCCATCATCCGGATTGCGGGCAGCAAATATACCGTTGTCAGTCCAAACTTCAACAACACGACCACCAGCGCCCTGGTCAGCAATGGCTCCTCCAGCATCGTCAACCTCTTCTTTGTGGAAGATTTTCGTACTGGTGACGACGGCAACACGCTAGGTGTTTCCCCCGGAATTCCCGGTGCACAGGGTATGATCGGCAACCGCAACGGCGTGCTCATCAGCATCGTGGGCCATGCGATCAACGGTCAGGTCAGTACGTCCATCATGGGTGATACAGCCGCTCACGAAACCGGCCACTTTTTTGGTCTTTATCACCCCTCGGAATCGGACGGTCTGACTCACGACCCCCTGGCCGACACTCCCGAATGCTCCCCTGCCCAGGATACCAACCACGATGGTTCCCTCTCGCCCGGGGAGTGCCGCAACCTGGATGGTGGCAACCTGATGTTCTGGCTTGCCTCCCCGACCATGGATCAAACCACCCTCTCTACGAACCAACAGGCTGTCACTCGTGCGACACCACTGGCGCAGTCTCAATGACCGGGATCCTCGATCAGCGCCTTGTCAAGGCCTGGACATGAATGGCCTGGACATGAATGGCCTGGACATGAATGGCCTGGACATGAATGGCCTGGACA
>JADGBZ010000141.1 GCA_015231175.1 Magnetococcales bacterium
GGGGGAAGGGCTGTGCCCTTCCCCCTGGTGGGGTTCGGGGCGAAGCCCTGACAAAACCCTACATGACAGGTCAAAGCTGTCCTTGAATCGGGGCGAGGCCCTGACAAAACCCTACATGACATGTCAAAGCTGTCCTTGAATCGGGGCGAGGCCCTGACAAAACCCTGCATGTCAAAGCTGTCTTTGGACTTGAAAGGGCGCTGAATGGCGACACCGTTCGCCGGGCGTCAAACCGGTCCGGCATCGATATGGTTCCGAAGAGTGGCATAGTCGATCTTGCCAACTCCCAGCAAGGGCATATTCTCCAGATGGAGAATCTTTCTGGGCAGATGGATCTCCCCCACACCTGCGTGCCGGGCGTGTTCCAGCAAGGATGCACGCTGAGGGTTGCCCTGGGTGGTGACCAGGACGACCTGCTCGCCTTTTTGTGGATCAGGCATGGCGATGGCGGCATGCAGCGCTTCGGGCCAAACCTGACACGCCAGGGACTCCACCGCAGCCAGGGAGACCATCTCACCCCCCACCTTGGCAAACCGTTTGACCCGGCCCACGATGAAGACAAACCCCTCCGCATCGACCCGGACCACGTCCCCCGTGTCATACCACCCCGCAACAAGCCCTCTGGCAGCGGAATCGGCGGACAAATATCCCAGCATGATATTGGGACCGCAAACCTGGAGCCGTCCCCCGTGTTGCAAACCGGGGACAGGTTCCAGGCGATAAGCCAAACCAGGCAGGAGACAACCAACGGAACCCACACGATGGGCAAATGGGGCATTGACCGCCAGGACAGGACTTGCTTCCGTGGCGCCATACCCCTCCAGAATGCGGATGCCAAACTTGTCCATCCACAGGTTCCGGGTTCGCTCCCGCAAAGGTTCAGCACCACAAAAAACAAAACGCAAGCTGGCAAAATCAAGGGGATGGGCAGCGCGGCCATACCCGTTCAGAAAGGTGTCCGTGCCCGCCAGGAGCGTGGCGCCCATGCTGCGGGCAAGCGCCGGGATACCCTCATAATCCAGGGGAGACGGGAGCAGATGGATAGTCACCCCGGCCAGCAGAGGAGCCAATGTCCCCATGGTCAGACCAAAGGCATGGAACAGGGGAAGGACATTGAGCAGGGTGTCCTGCGCATCAAAATCGAGGCGTGTCCTGACCTGGGCGCAGTTGGCCAAAACATTCAGGTGCGAGAGCAAAACCCCCTTGGGAACGCCTTCGGAACCGGAAGTCAACATCAGAAGGGCCGGGTGCTCCATCTGGATCCAGGGCGTCACACGACGATGCACCCACAGCGGCGCCAGGGTTGTCAGAAGAGCCTGAAGCATGGCGCCGGTTCCGACGTGACGGCGCAAATCTTCCAGGTAGAGAATACGACAAGTCGTACCCAGACGCTCCAGGATCGGTGCCAAACCGGCCTTGGCAATAAACACCCGCGAGGTGACCACAACATGAACATGGGCCATCCGCAGGGCCTGGAGCATAGGTTCAGCTCCTGCGCTAAAATTGAGCATGACCGGCAACCAACCCCGAAACTGCAAGGCCAGGAGGGTCACCACCCCCCCCACGGAAGTGGGAAGAAGAAAACCGACCGGGGCCGGAGCTGGGGGAAGGTGGGGATGCAAAAGAGCGCTGAGCAACAGGGAACGAAACCGCAATGACCGCCGGGACAACGCCTGTCCTGTCCCATCGCTGATCGCGCAATCCCCCCCGGGATAGGCCCGGTTGGTGATGATCAGGGCTTCCCAAAGGGTACGGTGCAGGGCCCTGCCGGCCAAAGCGGCCTCTTCCATGCGCAAACCGAGTTGTCGGCTGAACATGCTCCGACGCTCACGCGGCGAGAAGTCTGCCTCCGGCATGCGGGGAGACCAGGGCGGGCTGACCGTCATGACCAGGCGTGGCCACCATCGGCGCCGACCTGGGGCATCGCCCCCCAAAAACCGGGAACGTTGTGAACCCTCCAGGTGCAAGGGAACCAGAGGAACACCTGCCTGCAAGGCTGCCCGTACCGGCCAATCATGCACCTTCCCCAAACGTCCCGCACGCTGAGGCACCACCTCGGGAAAACAGAGGGCGCCCCCACCCCCCCGCATGTGGGCAAGGAGCGGTTCCCAGCTCTCCGGACGCTGGAGATCAATCGGAATGAGACGCGGCAAAACAGCAAAGAGACGCAAAAAAAAGCGCCAGAAAGGACCAGGAAAATCCTCTGCCGGCAGGGCCAGGGCCATCCTGGTGACGGCAAGCAGGGAGACCGGGAGCCAATCCCGCCGCGCCGGGTGGTTGCACACAACCAGAAAGCCGCCATCGCGGGGCAATCGTTCCCAACCGACCCCCTCCACCCGCAGAAGTCGGGTCAGAATGCGGGTGACAGCGCCTGACACCATGATCACACCGATTCGCGACGACTGGGCGCAATACCCAACTTTTCCGCGATGGCGCGGGGAACTTCGACACGCGCTTCGGTCACAATCCTTGCCAGGCGTTGCTGTTGGGAAAAGCTGAGGTGCGGCAAAACCATGGCAACGCGCAAGGCCCCCAGGCCGTGGTGGGTTCGTTCAAAAGCGCCGATCAAAACATCCCCGATTTGCTGGAGATAGTTGGGATCGGGGGGCGGAACCAGCTCCAAAAGATTGAATAACTCCCCGGCAGCGGCGTCGTAGGCATCATGGGACATATGGGCCAACGCCTTGATGAGGTATATTTCCATGTCCCGAAAACCGTCCTGCTGCAAACGATCCAGCAAAGCAACAGTCTGCCCGGGCAACCCACGATGAAAATAGACAAAGGCGTGCGCCTTGATACGGTCCGGACGGGTAAAAACCATCTGCTTACCCTCATCCAGGCCGGAGACAATCTCCATCAGGCGGTTGATGCGCACATCCCAACTGTTGGCCGCAGCTGTCAGCCTGGCCTGCCGGGTCATGGCGGCCCAACGCTCCGGATGGCGCAAGATTTCCCGGCAGGCTCGCAAAAGCTCGCCGGTGTCGTTGTAAATCAGAATATCCTGACCCGGGGTAAAAAACTCCTCCAGGGAGATGGCCGGATTGGCCAGCACCAGGGCACCGCAGGCCGACCCCTCAAAATTGCGCGGATTGAAAACCTGGGCGTCATTGTCATTGTAGACAAGCCGGGCGCGGGAGTAGAGACGCGCCACCTCCTCGTTCCAGATCCCTTCCGTAAAGAGGGTCTGTAGACCCGCCTCCCGCAGGGCGTGCAAATTTTTGGCCCGCTGTGGGCGACCTTCCGGATTCATGTCACCCACAAAGGCGATATCGATATCACGGGGCGTCCCATAATCGCGGTAGTAGTCCGCGTCAAACCCGTGCGGCAACCAATGCACACTCGGATGCCCCGTCTTGAGAAAGCTTTGCAGATATTGCTGGAAGGAGACAAAGACGGCGTCGAACACCTTGGCATATTCGACATGCCAGTGGAGATTGAAATGCGGATCCAGCGAATAGTACCAGCACGGCAGGGAGGCATCTTCCAACCCTTCCGGAAAAAACCTGACGCCGGACTCGATGACGAAGATGACATCGGGAAAGAAAGGAACCTCCCAGGATGCCAAAGTGGCAAGAATCTCCTGAACGGAGGTGGTGGGGTCGCAAGCACAACTGGTCTCGGTGGCAACCTGCCCCGGACCCACGGAGAAAACAGCCACCCGTTTGCGCAAGGCCTTGTCCAGAAGACTGGCCGTCGTGCCGCGATGATGACCGTATAAAAGGAGGATTTTCTCCGGAAAATTCATACCTTTTCCCGGCAGGATAGCGTGGTCACAGGGCGGGGCGATCCTCGTCGGGCATGTCCAGAGAGCTGAGCGCCCGTTCCAGGGAGCTGAAATGGGACTGCTCTTCGGCGGAGAGATCCAGACAATATTTGCGCAGGGCAGGATCGGTCACGGCATCAGCCATGGCACGCAGATTGTCCCGCGATTCCGCCTCCATATGCATGGCAATTTCCAGAACCCCCCGGGGATCGGCCTTGGCCAGCGCCTGATTTTCTCTGGCACTGAGAGAGCCCTCCGGATCCTTTTCCAGTTCCCGCAGATAGGTCTCGGCATCAAACTTGTGCCCCAGGGGTGTCCCCCGGGTCATGTCGATCAGGTGGCGGGCGTGATCCTCCTCCTGGCTGGCCAGCTCCAATAGGAGCATGCGCGACACATCGTTGGTGGTCACCTCAGCCGCCTGGGCGTAGTAGGCAGACGCTTTGATCTCATTTAAAATGGCAACCCTCAAGAGTTGGACAGCCTTTTCCATAGTCTGGCTCCTTTGTAGCGTGATGCGCAAATGAAGGCAATCTCCCGCAGACCCCTGGACTAAAGCATACTTCATGGATGATTTCAACTCCATTACGGGTGTGCGCCGGGACAATCGCATGTGAAAGAGCGTGCCACCGATCCCTGTTTTTCAAACCTGCCATACGTCCGCCTTCCGGCGCAAAAAGACGCGCCAGCAGGCGGACCACGGCCCGCCCCTTGGGCCTTTTTTGGTAACTATTCACCACCCTTGCAAGAAAAGCTTGGACATGGAAGCCTTTGTCAGGG
>JADGBZ010000142.1 GCA_015231175.1 Magnetococcales bacterium
GGTCCAGGAGGAAGGGCTGCGCCCTTCCTCCTGGCGGGGTTCGGGGCGGAGCCCCGACAAAGTCTTTCATATTTCAAACATTTTCAGAAAGGCTCCGATTCAGAAAGGCTCCGAACGACCCCTTCAGATTTTGGTATGGCCCATCCGGCTGGAGGGTGGAACCTTGGTTGGTTCCACCAGCCAGATTTTTTCTGCGTAGGTTCGCACGGTCCGATCGATGGAGAAGTACCCCATATTGGCGGTATTGATGATGGCTTTGCGGCCCCAGGCATCTTGATTCTGGTAGACGCCATCGATTTTATCCTGGCAGGCCACATAGGCTTCGTAGTCGCCCAGGAGCATGAAATGGTCACCGCCGCGTACCAGGGCGTCGAAGATGGGGGTGTAGCGGTGGGGGTCATCGGGGCAGAAGTAGCCATCCCGAATCATATTCAGCACCTGATGCAGTTCCCGGTTTTCTTCGTAGTATTGGGCGGGATTATAGCCTCTTTGGCGCAGGGCCTGGACTTCATCGGCGGTCATGCCGAAGATGAAGATATTGTCGTCGCCGACTTCGCGCAGGATTTCGATATTGGCCCCGTCGAGCGTGCCGATGGTCAGGGCGCCATTCAGGGCCAGTTTCATGTTGCCTGTGCCCGAAGCTTCGGTACCGGGAGTGGAAATTTGCTCGGAGAGGTCGCTGCCCGGGATGATGGTTTCGGCAGCGGAGACGTTGTAATTGGGCAGGAAGACCAGTTTCAAGCGATCCCGGACCATGGGGTCGTTGTTGATCACTTTGGCCACTTCCACAATCAGGCGGATGATCAATTTGGCCATGTGATAACCGGGAGCCGCCTTGCCGCCAATGATGATGGCCCGGGAGACCGGGTCGGCGAGTTGCCCGTTGCGGATGCGGACGTAACGGGTGATGACATGCAGCACGTTGAGGAGCTGGCGTTTGTATTCGTGGATGCGTTTGACCTGCACGTCGAACATGGCGGACGGATCGAGCCGCACGCCGACCCGTTCGGCCACCAGGTGGGCCAGACGGATTTTGTTGTTTTTCTTTATATTCATGAATTTCTGACGAAATTCTGAATTTTCAAGATGGGATGTCAGGGCGCGGAGTTGTGTCAGATCGGTGATCCACCCTTCGCCCAGGTGTTGGCTGATGAAGGCGGCCAGCTCGGGATTTGATTGCAGCAGCCAACGGTGCTGGGTGATGCCGTTGGTGACATTTTCAAACTTGCCCGGGTCCATGCGGCTGAAGTCGGCGAAGAAGGATGTTTGCATGAGCTGCGTATGCAGTTTGGCGACGCCGTTGACTTTTTTGCTGCCGATTACGGAGAGATTGGCCATGCGGACCCGGCGGCTGTGGTCGTCGAAGAGGGAGACCCGCCCCAACATTTTTGGATCGCCCGGGAATTGGTATTTGACGGCTGTCATGTGTTGGTGGTTGACCTGGTACAGGATATCCAGGTGTCTGGGGAGAATTTTGCCCAGGATATCGATGGGCCAGGACTCCAGGGCCTCGGGAAGCAGGGTATGGTTGGTGTAGGAGTAGGTACGCCGGGTGATATCCCAGGCCTCTTCCAGGGTGAGCTTGTAGTGATCCATCAGGATGCGGGTCAGCTCCACCACGGCCAGCGAGGGGTGGGTATCGTTCAGGTGGATGGCCACCTGATCCGGAAGCTTGCGTATATCTTTTTCGGACAGGAAAAATTTGCGCAGGATATCCTGGAGGGAGGCGCTGACGAAGAAGTACTCCTGTTTCAGGCGCAGCTCCTGACCCATGAGGGTGTTGTCGTTCGGATAGAGCACCTTGGAGAGATTTTCCGAATCGATCTTGTCTTTGACGGCATCGATATAGTTGCCTTCATTGAAGAAGCGGAAGTCGAAGTCATGTGACGCCCGGGCCGACCAGAGCCGCAGATGGGTCATGGTTGGGGTACGGAAGCCGGTCAGGGGAATATCGAAGGCAACGGCGATGACATCGCTGGTATCAACCCACTGGATGACTTCCTGGCCTTTTTCATCGCGGAAGCTGATGACCCGGCCTCCGAAGCGCACGGTATAACGGACGCTGTGGCGTTCGGTTTCCCAGGGGTTGCCCAATTCCAGCCAATCTTCGGGTTGTTCGACCTGTTCTCCCTGTTCGATGCGTTGGGTAAACATGCCGAACTCGTAGCGGATGCCGTAGCCAATGCCGGGGTAGCCCAGCGTGGCCATGGAGTCGAGAATACAGGCAGCCAGGCGACCCAGGCCGCCGTTACCCAGAGCGGGGTCGAGTTCCTGGTCGACCACGGCTTCCAGGGACGTTCCACAGGAGTTCAGGGCCTGGGCGATGGCATCCTGGAGATCCAGATCGATCAGGGTGCGGCGAAGGTTGCGGCCAATCAGGTACTCCATGGAGAGATAGTAGACTCGCCGACCCCGGGTTGCCAGAAGGGTGCGTTCCATCTTGACCTTGCGCTCATACAGGATGGCTCGCAAGAGGTAGATGACAGACTTGTACCAGTCCCTTTGGTTGGCCAGGCCGGGATCCTTCCCAACCATATGAACCATGAAGTGCAGAATGTTTTTCTTCAGGGTTTCCACATTCCAGGGGGCTTGGTCCTGGCAATCGAGGACCAGGCACAGGTCTTTATGCAGATCTTCCATGCTCTCTCCAGGTCGTTGGGCGTCGTAAATCGACAGGGTTCAGGCCTGATATAAAAAATTTAATACAGCTTTCATAACAAAGGATTAAGGCATCATGACGACCGTTACCGGTCATCTGATATTCATGCACCAGTTTGCATTGACTGTTGCAGACATGCGTGATAACAAACCGGACCCAAGGCATTCTCGCACATAACAATCCAATATGGTAGGCCTTGATCATGCCTCCACCTCAAGAGCCTTGAGGGGCTTCCGGAATCAGGCGGTTTATTCACCATGTATGAAAAAATCAATCGGTTGCATTTTGTTGGCATTGGCGGCATCGGCATGAGCGGCATTGCCGAGGTTCTCATCAACCTGGGCTACGTGGTTTCCGGTTCGGATGTGGCGGAAAATGCCAATGTCTTGCGCCTGCGCAACCTGGGAGCCAGTATTCACCTGGGACACGCGACCGGCCAGGTGGGGGATGCCCATGCCGTGATCTATTCGTCAGCCGTCACGGCGGACAATCCCGAAGTGATGGAGGCCCGGGCGCGGCGTATTCCGGTTGTGCCCCGGGCGGAGATGCTGGCCGAGTTGATGCGGTTCAAGTACAGCATCGCCATTGCCGGTACGCATGGCAAGACCACCACCACATCCTTGATTGCCACCCTTCTGGGCGAGGCGGGCATGGATCCGACGGTGGTCAATGGCGGCATCGTCAAATCCCTGGGCAGCAATGCCTACCTGGGGCGGGGCGAGTTTCTGGTCACCGAGGCGGACGAGTCGGATGGATCTTTCCTGAAGCTTTTCCCCACCATGGCCGTTGTCACCAATATGGATCCAGAGCACATGGAACATTATGGCGACTTTGCCGCTGTGCGCCTGGCCTATCGGGAGTTTGTGGCCAAGGTTCCCTTCTATGGCCTGATCATTCTGTGTCGTGATCACCCCGAAGTCGAAGCCATGTTGCCGGATCTGAGTGACAAGCGGGTTGTTACCTACGGATTGTCGCCGGGGGCGGACATTCGTGCCGTAGACATCACTCAGGAGGGGGTGCAAACCCGGTTTCGGGTTGAGGTGATGGTAGAGCCCCACGGCAAGCCGGTTGATTGGGGGAGTGTCTCCCTTTCGTTGCCCGGGTTGCACAACGTGACCAACACCCTGGCCGCCATTGCCGTGGCCCGGGAGTTGGATATTCCCTGGGCGTCGGTCACCCGGACCCTGGCCCATTTCAAGGGGGTGCAGAGGCGTTTTGACCTGTTGTTGAACACTCCGGAGCGGGTGGTGATCGACGACTATGGCCATCATCCAGTGGAAATCCAGGCCACCCTGGCGGCGGTACGGGCCGGATTTGGCCGGGAGCGGCGGCTGGTGGTGGCGTTCCAGCCCCATCGGTATACCCGGGTCCGGGATCATTTCCAGGCGTTTGCCGCCAGTTTTGCCGACACGGATCTGGTTTTGGTTGACCACATCTATCCGGCGGGTGAAACACCCCCTGCCGATCCCCCTTTGGGCGAGCGGGGTCAGGAGCTTCTGATGCAGGCCATCCAGGAGGCCAGCCGGACGCGCACGCAACCTTTGCCGGGGGGGGCGGAGTGGATTTCAGCCTTGCAGGCTTGTTTGCAACCAGGTGATATCGTGGTTTTTCTGGGAGCTGGCAATATCACCCAGCGGGCGCGTTCCTTTGCCAAGGCCCCCGTGGGTTGTTCTTGATTGCCATCGGGACGGGCCTGCGAATCGGGGTCCAGGGGGCTGGCTCCCTTGCGGGTCAAGGGCAGAGCCCTTGCG
>JADGBZ010000143.1 GCA_015231175.1 Magnetococcales bacterium
TTTGACGGGTGAAAAAACTGTCAAGAAGGGAAAAACTTGAACATCGAGTGAAAAGGAGATCGCAACCCTGAAGCAACTGGAGGAACAGGCCAGACAGGTGGTCATTTCGGGCAAGGACCGTAAATGGGAAGAGTTGTCCGCTCTCCTGCAGAACCGACCAGAAATGTTCATGCCCTCCGGCTCACGTCGAAAAATGATCCTTTTCACGGAACACCGGGATACGCTCAACTACCTGAAAGATCGCCTGAGTGGCTTGTTGGGGGCGTCGGATGCAGTGGTGGTGATCCATGGTGGCATCAACCGCGATGATCGACGCAAGACCCAGGAAGAGTTTCGCAATGATCCGAATGTCCTGATCCTGGTGGCGACAGATGCCGCTGGTGAGGGTGTCAACCTCCAGAATACCAATCTGATGGTCAACTATGACCTGCCTTGGAACCCCAATCGGTTGGAACAACGGTTCGGTCGTATTCACCGTATTGGTCAGACCGAGGTTTGTCACCTTTGGAATCTGGTGGCCCAGGGAACCCGGGAAGGCGACGTCTTCAAGCGACTTTTTGAAAAACTGGAAGTGGAACGCACTGCACTGGGTGGACGGGTGTTCGATGTCCTCGGCGAGGCCTTCGATAATGTGTCTCTGAAGGATTTGCTTATCCAGGCCATCCGCTACGGTGAGCAACCCGAGGTGAAGGAACGCCTTAACCAGGTCATCGACGGTGCCCTGGACACCGAACACCTGAAGCAGATCATGGCACGGAACGTTCTCTGCAAAGAACACATGTCCCTGGAGCAGCTCTATACGGTCAAAGGGGAGATGGAGAAAGCCGAGGCCCGCAAACTCCAACCCTATTTCATTCGGACCTTTTTTACCGAGGCCTTCCAGACTCTGGGGGGTGAGATGCGTCCCCGTGAAGAGGGACGCCATGAAATCCGTCATGTGCCAGCCACCATTCGGGAACAGGATCGAGTCATTGGTGAAACCCGCACTCCCGTACTGAAAAAATATGAGCGGATCTGCTTCGACAGGCAGCAGATACGCCTTGCCGGCAAACCCATGGCGGATTTGGTACATCCGGCCCACCCCCTGATGGCAGCGGTCACCGATTTGGTTCTGGAGGCCCATCGTCCCAAATTGAGGCAGGGTGCGGTTCTCATGGATCCCCATGATGAAGGAACGGAACCCCGGGTACTCTTCCTGGTGGATCACAGCATGCGGGAGAGCGCCGGGGATCCACCCCGTACCGTTTCCCGTCGGCTGCAATTTGTAGGCGTGACCAGCGATGGTCGGGCCGAACATGCCGGGTGGGCACCGCATCTGGATTTTCATCCCATCAGTGAAACAGATCAGGAACTCGTTCTTGATGCGCTGACTGCGCCTTGGATCAACGCCGATTTGGAAGCCCTGGCCCTGGATCACGCCTCCCGCAAACTGGTTCCTGACCATTACAATGAAATCCGCACGCGCCGGGAACAGCAAGTGGATCGAATCCTGGCTGCGGTCAACGAGCGCCTGATCAAAGAGATCAACCACTGGTCGGACCGTTACATCAAACTAAGTGATGATGTGGACGCCGGTAAGCAGCCTCGCCTGCAACCGGACAATGCCAAAAAACGGGTGGAAGAGTTGACGGCCCGGTTGGAGCAACGCAAAAAAGAGCTTGGGGCGATGCGCCAAATAGTCTCCAGTACGCCGGTGATTGTGGGCGGTATGCTGGTCATCCCTCAGGGACTTTTGGCCCTACGTAAAGGCGAGGTTGCGTTCACGGCAGATGCCGCAGCCCGCAGCCGCATCGAGAAAATCGCCATGGAAGCGGTCATGACGGCAGAGCGCCGCATGGGTCACACGGTGATCGACGTTTCCGCCGAAAAATGCGGTTGGGATGTGACAGCCCGTCCCCCCCTGATCGATGGCCGCATGTCACAGGACCGGCACATCGAAGTCAAAGGACGCGCCAAAGGCCAGACCACCATCACGGTGAGCCGCAACGAAATCATCATGGGTATGAACCAGCAGGAAAAATTCTGGCTGGCCATCGTCATCGTGGATGGTGATACATACGAGGGACCGTTCTACATTCGCAACCCCTTCCACCAGGAACCGGAGTTCGGGGTGGCAAGCATCAATTATGAACTGGCCGATCTGCTTGCCCGGGCCATCTCCTTTGAAGTAGAGTAAGGAGGTAATGCATTCCTTACGATGGAGAATGTCTCATGACCACCATTGCCAAGATTACGGCCAAGGGCCAGACCACAATTCCCCGGAAAATTCGTGACGCGCTGCATGTGGGACCGGGAGACCGGATCGTTTGGGAAACCTTTGCAGACGGTACCGCCCGCGTGCGACGCGCCCAAACTTTGGATCTGGACTATCTGCGAGCGCTGGAAAACACGTTATCGGAATGGAACAGCGAAGTGGACACAGAGGCCTATCGTGACCTTTGAACGCTTCGCCGTGGTGCGCGTGCCCTTTCCTTTCACCGACCGGCTGGCCACGAAAAACCGCCCAGCCTTGGTTCTGTCAGATGCCCATACGTTCAATTCCCCGGCGAACCATTCGATATTGGCCATGATCACTTCAGAAGCCAATGCCCCCTGGCCACTGGATTGTCCGATCATAAATTTGGAGCAAACTGGTCTGCCCGCGCCATCCAAGGTGCGGTTCAAACTGTTTACCCTGGATCACCGGTTGATTTGTGGGGTATTGGGGCATCTCGCCGAAGAGGACGTGCAGCGGGTCACGTCAGGCCTGCGGCAGTTGCTGGGAACAGGGGGATGATCCATTGGGGGAGAACCACCAGGCACCGAAAGAAAGAAACGCCCCTGAGCTTGCGCTGCGGAGGCGTCGGGCTGGCAATACTCTCACCAGCGGGGTATTTTTACGAAAGAGACACCCCCAGGATATGCACCCTGGAGGCGTCGGGCCGGAGATGCGATCTCCAGCGGGGTTAGTGTCCCGCATTATGGCAATAGCCGATGGGGGGTTCAAGCCCAAAAATTTATGGAGGTTTCTGGCATGACCCGCGTGATCGCCTACATCGAAAAAATCGCCATGGAAGCGGTCATGACGGCAGAACGAACCATGGGTCACGCGGTGATCGATGTTTCCGCCGAAAAATGCGGTTGGGATGTGACAGCCCGTCCCCCATTGATCAATGGCCGCTTGTCCCAGGACCGGCACATTGAAGTCAAGGGACGCATTAAAGGCCAGACCACCATCACGGTGAGCCGCAACGAAATCATCATGGGCATGAATCAACAGGACAAGTTTTGGCTGGCTGTTGTCATCGTGGACGGTGACACGCACGATGGACCGTTCTACGTTCGCAATCCCTTCCACCAGGAACCGGAGTTTGGGGTGGCAAGTATCAATTACAACTTGAGCGAGCTTTTTGCCCGGGCGGTACCATCGGGGAGAACCTTGTGACCGGGGAATATAAATAAAGAAACGCCCCCGTGCTTGCGCTGCGGAGGCGTCGAGCCGGTGATGCTCTCACCGGCGGGGTATCTCTACGAACCGCGAGAGTAGAGATTTCACATAACATTGTCAATAACGCATTTTTTATGCCATCTTTTCAGGGATGTAATATGCCACCAGTTGCTCGTAGTGTCGTCGCTTATGTGGATGGTTTCAATCTCTATTACGGGTTGCGATCAAAAAACTGGCGAAAATATTATTGGCTTGATCTGGTCGGGTTGTCCCGATCACTCCTCAAGGTGAACCAGACTTTGATTGCTGTGCATTACTTCACGGCGCGGATTCGTCTTTCTGGCAATAACGACGCTGACGTGCAGCGCCAGTCCGATTATCTTGATGCGCTTGCGCAATTGCCGGAACTTACCATCCATTTCGGTCACTTTTTGAACAAGCCGAGGCAATGCCGAAAATGCGGCGCACATTGGATGGATTATGAAGAGAAAATGACAGACGTCAACATTGCTACCCAAATATTGACCGACGCTTTTGATGACCGTTTTGATACCGCATTGCTGCTCTCAGCAGACAGTGATCTGACAACGCCGGTGCAGAAAATCCGGCATCGTTTTCCGCAGAAACGGGTGATCGTGGTCCAACCACCTGGACGCATCTCCGTTAAATTATGCAAGGCCGCCACAGCGGCGTTCACCGTGGGTGAAGCCAAGTTGCGCCAGAACCAGCTGCCACCGACTGTGATCATGCCGAATGGGCATGTGTTACAATGCCCGGATTGTTGGAAATAGGAACGTCCTGTGTTCGCAACCCCTTCCACCAGGAGCCGGATTTTGGGGTGGAAAGCATCAATTACAATCTGAGCGATCTTCTTGCCCAGGAGGTACTGTCGGAAGGAACCTTATGACCATGGAGTGTAAAAAAGGGTAGTGTCCCAACTTGGTTTATCTGGTAGAATCCACACGAGGTTTCCATGTTG
>JADGBZ010000144.1 GCA_015231175.1 Magnetococcales bacterium
TCGCAAAGCGCCCAATCCCCCAAGACCCTATTGTCCACCCCGCACCGGCCACACGTAGGTGGTGGCGCTCTTGGTGCTGACGTTCACGAAGCCGTCGTCGAGGTACACGTACCAGGCGACGGAACCACTGGTAGCGTAAGAGGAACTCGACCAGTAGTAGTTGCTCTGCACACCAGAGAACGGATGACCAGAAGGCAAGGCAGGGCTAATCTGGCTCCTATCCACCAGGCTCTTCAACTCAACCTTGTTGGGCAACCGCCAATCCCCCGCCTTGGAGCTGTCCGTCAAACCACAGGCCCCGCTCGCCAGGGTGTTGGCCGAGGTGAGGGCATTGGCCCAGGTTTGTGTATCGAAGCAGTTGGCGTTTTTCAACCAGATCAACCCGGTCAGATTGTCAGTGACCGTGCCATTGCCGTTGTCGGTGAAACGGGGCGTAGGCCAGGCAACCCCCTTCTGCAACGCACCATCCTGACCCGTACCGCCGCAGGATATCGCTGCGCTGGTTGTGCCGGTTGGGTCAGAACAAGTGGTCTGTCCGGTTCTGGGCAGAGGAGCCGAGCCTGTCACTGTCGTCGTTGTCGTTGCTTTGTCGTTCAAGGTGACCGTCAGCGTGCCGATGGTTCCCACGCTGGCGTAGGTCGGATTGCCCAGGGTCAGGATCATGGTCTTGCCGCCGCCGCTCAGGGCGGTGAAATCGATCATGCCGCCCAGGGTTCCTGCCGGAACGGTCACCGGCGAGGTGGTCGAGAGGGCATAATCCGTCCCGGCCTTGGCTGTCCCCGCAATGGTGAAAGGAACGGATACGTTCACACTGCTGGCCTTGGACAGGGAAAACGGCACCGCGACCTTGTCGCCCGGGTAGTTCGTCAGACTGGCCGTGGTGAACTGTACGACCGGTTCAGCGGCAACAACGCCGGCGGAAGGATTGTTGGCCAGCGTTTCGTTGGTGACGTTGGTGACAGGTTGCGTGTTGCCTGTGGGCGGACTGGAAACAGGATCGCTGCTGCCACCGCTCACCGGGGCGACACGAACGAATGTTGTGGAACCCGGGCTGTCGTCCGATGCGACGAACGAGTTGCCACTGATGATGATTCTATCTGTGCCAACAGGGTGGGAAGCGCCACCCTGTCCATTGGTGTCCACGATCAATCCAACAGAAAGGACTCCCGTGGAGGCGTTCCATTTGTAGGTGCCAAACTCGACGCCATTTGTAACATTTGGATCTACGGTGTTTTTCTCGGCCAGGAAATAATACCCGTTGTTGAAGAAAGTCACGACAACAGAGTAGGTCTTGTTCGCATCCGTGGCATACCAGGAACCCACCAGAGCGTTGCTCGGGTCGCTGACCAGGCGGATCAGATTTGATGGCGGATCGGTAGCCGAAGTGGATGAATCCGTATACGTCGCGACATCGCCGTTGAACTTGACGATTCCTGGCCCTTTGGTCAGGGAATCGCTCAACCCCCAGGTGCCATTGGTATCCACCTCCACTTTCGTGGCGGCCAACTTGCCGGTGGCGGCATCCCAGGAGTAGCTGCCCAACTCCACGCCGGTAAACCCACCTCCATCCGTTGGTCCTGTCTCGGCATGAACGTAAGTGCCGTCGCTCAGGAAGGTGATGACCCCGCTGTTCCCCCACGCGTCGTTCAGGGAATACCAGGTACCCAGGAGCGTGTCACTGGCTTTGCTCGTGCTGACGGGGGGGGCTGCGCTTGGCGGCTCGACGATGGTGACGGTCACCGTCGCCACGTTGGAGCTCAACTTGCCATCGCTGACCTTGAAGGTGAAACTATCCGTGCCGGTGATGTTGGTGTTGGGGGTGTAGGTGATGGCCCCACTGGTGGGGTTGATAAAGGTTGCACTCCCTTTGGACCCGTTGGTCACGATGCTGTAGGTCAGGGCATCGCCGTCCGGGTCGGAGGCCGTCACGGCTTGCGGCGGACGACCCAGGAGGGTGAGACCGGAGAATGAGGTGTTTTTGGTGATGCTCAACGATCCACCGCTGGCGACCGGCGCCCGGTTGACGGCCCCGGTGTTGGTGGAGGTCGTTGTCGCGGCAATGGCTGTCGCACTGCTCCCCTGCAACTGACCGAGCAGGTCGCCGGTGGTGACCAAAACGCCACTCACGGCGTTGGTCAGAATGGTGGTCGCTGCCGCCTGGGTGGTGGCAAGGACATTGGCAGTCAATGTCTGTGCGGCCTCCGAGGCTTTGCTCCCGACCGTGATGGCCTGATACTTTTGCTTGAGATCGACGAAGGCCGCGTTGGTCTTGTCCAACACCAACACGCTGTCGACCCCCGTCATCCCCTGCTGCTTCAGGGCGCTTGAGACCGGTAGAGCCGCAAGGCGGATCGCAATATCGCTGGCGCTGACTTTGCTGCCTTCGACGGCGTTGACGGTCGCGGCCAAGGCTGTCGCCAGGGCGGTCTTGACCTCGCTGGCGCTCATGACGGCGCCGCTGTTTTTGGTGACAGAGAGCTGGTTGCTCACCACCTCCGTGGCCACCTGGGCCGCCTGCACCTGCACGACGGCGATCAACTTGTCTACGCTGATCCCGGCAAGATCCGAGGTGGAAACGGCAGAGGCCACGCCTGCGACCCTCTTTTTGCCGTCAACATAACCGTCGGACATATCTTCGCCCAGCAATTGGAGAACCCTGGCCGGGGTGACGGTGGTTCCCCCCGTGCCGGTGACGGAACGGGCGGTGCGGCGGGCCATTTCACCCAGCGCCTCGGAGGCCATGGCCACGGAGGAGGCCACCGCTGCGGTGACCGGCGTGGTGATGAGGTCGATCTGGCTGTTCTCCCCATCGACGCCGAAGCCGAGCTGTTTGATCATCTGGCTGGACATGGACGTCACATCCGTCGCCTTGACCAGGGAGAGCCCGCCGACGGCATTTTCAACCGCCGCCGTCACCAGGGTGGTGAGGGGGGAGGCGTTGGCCGTGGTCTGGGATGCAGAGGTGACCAGGGTGGTCATGGTGAAGGGGATCGTCTCGCCGGTCACGGTGTCCACACCGTCCGTGCCCACTTCAATCTTCCAGGGCATGGGTTGGTTTCCGGGTACGGAGACCGAGTAGGTGCCATCGGCGAGAGTCTTGGCCGTTGCCCCGGCGATAACGCTACCATCCGCATTCTTGACCGTCACGGTGGCGCCGCTCACCGGGCCATCCAAAGCCGCACCCTTCACCGTGACCGGAGCGCTGCTGCCCGAAGAGGCGCCACTGCCGCCATCGCTGCCGCCGCCTCCACATCCCCCGAATGTCCACGCGCTCAGGAGCGCCAAAATCCACAGCCGTTTTTTCATGAAATGTCCCTCAAAATGAGCCTGTTCCAAACGTCATTTCCATTTTTCCGACGCCAACGCCAAAGCACCCGACAACGCATCGGGCTCCAGGGGGCTGGCTCCCTGGCAGGTCAAGGGCAGCGCCCTTGCGGGGTTCGGGGCGAAGCCCCAACAGAGTCTTCCATGTCAAACCCTTCTTGAAAGATTGCCGGATAGTTACCCATTTGCAACGGGGGACTGTACTGGACATTTTTTGATAAGTCACCACCAAAACGGGGCAGACCTGTAATAATATAAATTATATATTAAGATATAAATATCGTGGGATTGCAGGGGCGGGGGGAGTCTGATTTCAAGTCTTTGGGCAGCTTTTCAGCCATATTCTGTCTGCAACGCCGCCGTCGCCTCCGCATCGATCTCCATGCCTGCGGGCTTGGGCCCAAAATCCGCCGCAATCTCCGCCAGGGATCGGTTGACCTGGGGGTGCAGCAGGTCGGGCGCCAACTCCGCCAGGGGCAAAGCCAGGAAGGGCCGGCGCAAAATCTCCGGGTCGGGAATGCTCAAAGGGGGCTCCTCGACGATCTTCCTGCCCATCAGGGCAATGTCCAGATCCAGGGTGCGCGGGCCATCTTTGGAAAGTTCGCCACGGTTGCGCCGGCATTCAGCCTCGATCTTCCGCAACATTGCCCGCAACGGCCACGGCTCCATGGGGCGTGCGAGACACAGGGCGCCGTTGAGAAAATCCGGCTGATCCATCAGACCGACCGGCCTGGTGCGATAGACCGTGGAGACCGCCACAATACCCAACTCCTGGTGACAACGCCGCAGGCCATGTATCAGGTTGGGCAGGGGGTTCAGATTGGCGCCGAAGGCGATCAAGATTGGAGCATCCATGGTCGTCTCGCTTGCACAGAAAGGATCTTTTGTAGTAACTATTCAGCACCCGACCACGAATCGGGATCCAGGGGGCTGGCTCCCTGGCA
>JADGBZ010000145.1 GCA_015231175.1 Magnetococcales bacterium
TGGACCTGCCAGGGAGCCAGCCCCCTGGACCCCGATTCGTTGGCGGGTGGTGAATGGTTATTTTTTTTGTAAAGTACCGCCATGTTGAAAGCCAGCCATCGAGAACATGCCCCCCGATCCTTTGCCGATCTGAGGGCCTTCATGGAGTTTCTGGAATCTTGTGGTGAAATGGTGCGGGTGGATGTCCCGGTCCATTCCAGACTGGAGATAACGGAAATTTCCCGCCGTCTGTTGGCCACGAGTGGACCAGCCGTGTTGTTCACGCAGGTACGAGGTTCGGAGTTGCCTGTTTTGGCCAATCTGTTTGGTACACAGCGGCGGGTTGGATTGGCCATAGGACGCCAGATCGAGGATCTGGAGGAGTTGGGATATTTTTTGGCCACCTTACGTTCGCCTGATCCACCCCAAGGGTTGCGGGACGGGTGGAACCTGGTGCGCCGCCTCTCCCGGGTAAGGCATATGCGCCTGCGTTGGGTACGAAACCCCCCTTGTCAGGAGGTGGTGTGGAGCGGACCGGATGTGGATCTCTCCCGGTTGCCGATCCAAACCTGTTGGCCCGACGATGTGGGCCCCCTGGTGACCTGGCCCCTGGTCATTACCCGGGGAAGGCAGGGCGAAACGGTCAACATTGGGGTGTACCGCATGCAGGTGATCGGTCGCAATCGCCTGATCATGCGCTGGTTGCGGCATCGGGGAGGCGCCCAGCATGCCCGGGAACATGGCCGGATCATGCCCGTCGCCGTGGCCATTGGTTGTGATCCGGCAACCATCCTGGCCGCAGTGACACCCGTGCCGGAGACACTCTCCGAATACGCCTTCGCCGGATTGTTGAGGGAGAAGCCCGTTGAAGTGGCGCCAGCCTTGTCGGTGCCATTGCCGGTACCGGCCCGCGCCGAAATTGTCCTGGAAGGTGACGTGGATCTCATGGACCGTGCCCTGGAAGGCCCCTTCGGCGACCATACCGGATACTATAACGAGACAGAATATTTTCCGGTATTGACCGTACACAAGCTCACCATGCGCCGGCAACCGATCTATCTGAGCACCTTCACGGGGCGCCCTCCGGATGAGCCGGCCATTCTTGCCCTGGCCCTGAATCGCATTTTCGTGCCGCTTCTGAAAAAACAGTTTCCGGAGATCGAGGCCTTTCATCTGCCCATGGATGGGTGTTCCTATCGGGTGGCGGTGGTGAGCCTGCACAAACAATATCCCGGACATGCCTTCCGGATCATGGTTGGTATTTGGGGATTCTTGCGCCAGTTTCTCTACACCAAATATGTGATAGTGGTGGATGCAGGTGTGCCTGTGGAACGCTGGGGCATGGTGATGAAAGCCGTCGGTCGGCACGTCCACGCCGCCCGGGATCTCAAGGTGATGGAGGCCACACCCATCGACTATCTGGATTTTGCTTCACCCCAATCCGGTTTGGGTTCCAAACTGGGGGTGGATGCCACCACCAAAATGGGGCCGGAACTGGAGGGTATTGTCATCCCGGACAAGATCCGTGATGACCGGGCCACCGACTGGCCGGCAGCCGTTTTGCGCATGGTTCCAGCCATCCGGCGCGTCTACCGGGTTCCGGAGACACCCATGGTGATCCTGATTCTGGAAAAAAAGGATCCTCTGGAGGCGCGCAAGGCAGTTGACGTGATCTGGCGATTGGTGCCACAAGGGGCCGGTGCCGAACAAATCCTGGCGGTCGATCCTGACATCGATCCGGCTTCCTGGGCCGATCTGCTCTGGGCGCTGGCCACCCGCACCGATCCCGCACGGGATCTGCATCGGGAGCGGGATTCGGGACGTTTTGCCATCGATGCCACCCATAAGCTCCCGGAGGAGACAGAGCGGGTCTGGGGGCGGGTTTTGCGCATGGATGCCGCTACCCAGGAACTGGTCAACAGCCGATGGACGGAGTATGGTCTGCCCGGAGTTGGACGAACACCGTTTTGACGTAACCACTCAGCACCCTTGCAAGAAAAGCCTGGACCAGTCGTAACGATTCACCACCCCTGCAAGAAAAGCTTGGATACGACCCGGTCATCCCTATCGTTTAAGGAGAGTGGCAACCCATGGAAGCTCACGAAACACATGAAGCGATGCACCATGCCGCCCACGGTGGTCACGAAGGCCAGGGGCATGGTTCTTCCAGCCGCAACAAGCGCATCGCCATTCTGATCAGTATCATGGCTTGTTTGTTGTCGATCGTTGAAATTGGCGCCAACAGCGCACAAAACGCCTCCCTGGCTGCCCATATCGAAGCCTCCAACCTCTGGGCATTTTTCCAGGCCAAAACCATTCGCATGACGGCCACACGCACTTCCGCCGAACTTTTGGAAACCATGATGCCCCCCGATCTCTCCCCGGAGAGAGCCGCCGCATGGCAGAAGCGCGTGGCCGATTTTCAGGCCTCATCGAAACGTTTTGACAGTGAGCCGCAAACTGGCGAAGGACGCAAGGAGCTGATGGTCAGAGCCAAAGCGGCGGAAGCCGTCCACATTCGAGCCCTGCATGCCTACCACCTGTATGAATACAGTGCATCGGCCATGCAGATTGGCATCGTCCTGGCTTCGGCTGCTGCTGCAACGGGTGTGATCCTTCTGGCTTATCTGGCCGGATGTTTGGCCCTTGTCGGCGCAGCCATTGGCCTCATCGCCAAATGGGCGCCAACGATGCTCCACCTGTAGCGCCGTGGTAACGATTCACCACCCTTGCAAGAAAAGCCTGGACAGGAAAGCCTTTGTCAGGGCTTCGCCCCGCACCCCACCAGGACTCTGTCCTGGACCTGCCAGGGAGCCAGCCCCCTGGATCCCGATTCGTTTCCAGGAGGTGAATAGTAACGCGACATGATCACTCTAACGAAGGCCAGGCTGCATATCCTGGGCATATTGCTGTTCGGTTGGCTTTGGCTCGTGCCAGGGTTATCCGCGGCGTCGGGGTGCCGTATCGGATTTGACATCGGTTCTTCCGGCATTCGGGTGGGCCCGGCAACGCATACCGATCATGCCAAGGTGGCTGTTGACTATCTGGCGGACGTGTGGCCCGACCATGCCATCAACCTGACGGTCGAGGCCACCATCAAGGCCTTGCTCACTTTGCCCAAGGCGGCGGGCCTGCCGGAAGGGTGCGATGCGGTGGCGGGGGCCTATTCGGCATGGCGCCTGGCCCTGCAACATGGCAATCCTGCCCATACGTTGGCCACCCTGCGCGACATTTGGCAACGCACCCGGGTTGCCATCTTCATCATTCCCCAGGAGATCGAGGGAGAGTACGGCTACCTTGCCGCCAAGGTCGCCTTGGGCTCGGCATTGCGAACGCCGTTCGTACTGGACATCGGTGGTGGCAGCATGCAGATCGTCGGGGCAGATCGGGGTTGGGGAAGCGATCTGGGGCAAAAGGTGTGGCGCAGGACGTTTTGCGCCCGAATCAAGGAAAACCCCGACCCGGTCTGCTCGCCCAATCCTGTGGGTGGGGCGGCTGTGGAAAAATCGGCGCTCATCCTGGCTCCTCAGGTTGCTTCGGCCCGTGAGGCGTTGGGTTTCGTGGCGGGCCTGACAGCGATCAGCGCGCCGGTTGTCAAAGCTGTTCTGCCGACTCTGGCCTTTTTGGCCAACGAACGACACCTGATTTCAGGCAACGTGGATGCACAGGGCTTCAGCCGCATGGCTCTGGCCAGCGCTGTTGACCTGTTGTCGGCAAAGGATGATGCAGCCGTGGTCTCTTTGCTGGAGGGTTGCCGTGAAAACATGCGCCATCCCCTCTGCGCACCCCATTTTGTTGCCTCCCTGGTGACGGATATGCTACTCATCCATGCCTTCATGGCGGGTTTGCAGATTGAGCGCATGGATGTTGCCCAGGCTGAGATCACCAACGTTCCGGGTCTCCTGGCGGACAAACGTGCCCTGGCCTGGGCCAGCCATTACGACTGCTACCTGCGCACATTGGGTGAACTTGGCGTGGAAGCTTTCAAGACTGATCCAAAAAAGTGCAGTGACCATGAAAAAAAGGGGTAACCATTCACCACCCGACCACGAATCGGGGTCCAGGGGGCTGGCTCCCTGGCTTTGTCCAGGGCAGCGCCCT
>JADGBZ010000146.1 GCA_015231175.1 Magnetococcales bacterium
TTTTCCCAGGCCTTTTTTGCGCTTTTTGCAAAAAAGGCTTAAGGGGCGACGGGCCTTGGTCCGCCTTCTGGCGCGTCTTTTTGCGCCAGAAGGCGGACGCATGGCAGGTTTGAAAAACAGGGATCAGCGGCATGTTTTTGCACATGCGATTGTCCTGACAGTTGTCAATCATTCCTTGATAAATGTATTATCTTGTTGTACGATGCGCGGATCTGACGTTTTGTGACTTTGTGTTGCAATAATAAAAATGAGTAAAATATTAAAAAAATGAAAGATCCTCTCCTGGCTGCGATCCAGGTTTGACATCCGGTCGCCAGATATATTGCCCATCATTCAAGAACATAAGGAGTTTGTCTGAAATGGGTTTTTCGTTGCATGACATCAAAATTGGTCTGGACCAGGACGAGTTTTGTTTTTTCTTTCAGCCAAAGATATCCTTTATGACAGGAAAGACCATCGGAGCCGAAGCTTTGGTGCGTTGGCGCCGCGATGGCCAATGGGTTTCACCCAACGACTTCATCCCCATATCCGAAGGCACCGGCTTCATCACCCTGATTACAGAGAAACTTTTTGGCGTGTTGATTTCCGATTTGGACAAAATCAGCCGGGAATATGGGAAAAACGTTCCCCTTGCATTCAACATATCGGCTCATGATTTAAAAAGCAGAAGATTTTATCAGCAAGTGCAAGAGTCCCTCGATAGAGGAGAGTTTGATCCGAGAAACATACAATTTGAAATGACCGAATCAACTGTCGCCGACATGTCAGTTGACTCCATTCAAATCATGCATGATTTTAAGAATATGGGAATCACCCTGGCGTTGGACGATTTCGGCACGGGCTACTCCTCCCTGGAGGTGTTGTCAACATTTCCGTTCTCGTTGATCAAACTTGACAAAAGCATCGTCGGAAAAATATTCAGTAGCGACAAGGCAGCCAATATCATCGGCTCCAATATAAGAATGGCCCAACGTATCGGCATGAGGATCGTTGCCGAAGGCATAGAAACGTGTGAAGTCTATAAAAAATTGCTTTACGGCGGTTGCCATCAAGGCCAAGGTTTTTTCATGGCAAAACCTATGGAGACGGATGATTTCATAGGATTTTTAAGGAAAGACAAGCAATTCAAGGGAAAACCCATCGGCTTGGTCTATCAGTCGCAATTGGATCACATCCAGTGGCGAAAAGATTTGATGGAGATGTTTTACCAGATACGCAATTCCCATTATGAAAATATTGATTACAAAAAAGACTTTTTATTCAATTCACTCATGAGGGACCATACCCGATGCAACCTCGGGCAGTGGTATTATGGGGATGGAAAAATATACCAAAACCACATACAGTATAAGGAATTGGAAAAGCCCCACGAAAACTTGCACAGAGAGGGGCGCCTTCTGCTTGAAGGGGTCTTGAACAACAGAAACGACGATAGCCTCGTCATGAAAATTTCAAAAATCAATAAAATTTCCGGAGAAATTATAAGAATTCTGCAAGATCTTGAAAATAGAGTCCACCACGACGACCAGGAAGACTGAATAAAGGGTAACTATTCAGCACTCATCAGGATTTTGCGATGCAGCGTCGCGATCGGGAGGCGATCCACCTCGTCTCGGCTGACCCAACGGCGCACCGTGGTGGGGTCGGACCCGGTTGGCTCGTCTGCACACCATGCGGCTTTCCACACCTGGGCTGTCAAATGAAAGTGGGTGAAGCTGTGGCGAACCGTCGGACACTGTTCGGCCCGGTCGATCTGCACGCCAAGCCGCTTTGTCAGCTCCCGGAGGGCCTGGGGGGCTAACGTGGTGGCTGGTTCGCTTCCCGGGGGTTCCCAAAGCCCACCCAATAATTTTTGTTCCGGTCGCCGGCAAAGAAGGATATGCGTTCCATCCCGCACCAACAGCAGCGAGAGTTGCTCCAGGCGGGGCTTTTCCTTGCGAGGTTGAGGGCGCGGAAAATCCTGCACGCGATCCAGGGCATGGGCGCGACAGGCCCCCTTCCAGGGGCAATGGGTGCATGCGGGTTGACGTGGCGTGCAGAGGGTGGCTCCCAAATCCATGATCGCCTGGGCGTAATCCCCGGGTCGGGTGGTGGGTGTCAGGCGTCGGGCACTCTCCCAAAGCGTCTTTTTGGCCATGGCAACGGGTTGATCGAGGGCGAGCAGACGCGCCAACACCCGCTGCACATTGCCATCCAGAATGGCATGGTGTTGATCATGCGCAATGGCCAGAATGGCTCCAGCAGTACTCGGACCTATCCCGGGGAGTTGCACCAGGGTGGAAAAATCGGTCGGCAGGCAACCCCCATGCCGCGCCACCACCTGCCGCGCGGCAGCGTGCAGAAAACGCGCCCGCCGGTAATACCCCAACCCCTGCCACAGGCCCAACACCTCCTCCAGTGAGGCCGCAGCCAGGGTTTCCATGTCCGGAAAACGGGTCAAAAATCGGGTATAATAGGGTATGGCCGTCGCCACGGTGGTTTGTTGCAACATGATTTCCGCCAACCAGATTCGGTACGGATCCCGGGTGGATCGCCAGGGAAGATCACGTCTGTGTCCGTCGTAATGTGCCAGCAAAAGATCGGCGAGACCGGGTTTCATGGGGCGGGAGTGTAACCGATCCGTACCCATGGAGAAAATATTCTTGGTAACTGTTCAGCCCCTTCCAGAAAAGTTTGCAAAAAAGGTAACTATTCACCACCCTTGCAAGAAAAGCTTGTTCTGGCCAGATCCAAAAGCGTGGCGACAATCTTTTGTGCTGCGTCGGGATGCGCCAGGGAACGCGCCCGCTGCCCAACACCAGCCATTTCCTCCCGATCCGCCAAACGCTGGCGCAAAAATTCGGTCAGCCATGCCACCGTAAATTGCGCCTGGGGCTGCATCCACGCCCCACCCGCCTCCACCAGGGCCCGGGCATTGGCCGTTTGATGATCGTCAGCAGCATAAGGGTAGGGAATCAACAACGCCGGCCTCCCCATGATCGTCAATTCGGCCAGTGTGGTCGCCCCGGCGCGGGCGATGATCAGATCAGCCGATTGGTAGGCTTGGGCCATGTCATGAAAAAATGGCGCACAAACCGCCGAAATTCCCGCCCGATGATAGATCGACTCCACAGCGGCGGCATCCTCGGCGCGCACCTGGTGCCACACCTGAACCTGCGCCACCCCCTCCTGTTGGGGCAGCTGGGCCAGAGCAGACGGAACCACCTCTGTCAGAATTTGCGCCCCCTGGCTGCCACCAAAGACCAATACCCGTAAAGGCCCCCCGGAAGACAATCCCCCCCCGACCGACGCCGCCTCCACCAGGCTTGCGCGCACCGGATTGCCGGTGAACAAAACTCTCCGGCCTGGAAACAGGGCCGACGCCTGCGGAAAGCTCAAACAGATTGTCTGCACCAGACGCCCCAACAATCTGTTGGCCAAGCCCGGCATGGCGTTCTGTTCATGCAAAACAGCGGGACAACCCGCAAGCCAAGCCGCAACCACAGCCGGCGCCGAGGCATACCCCCCAACCCCAAGAACGACGTGGGGCCGGAACTCCTGTAGAATTTGACGCGCACCCCACAGGCTCGGCAGCAGGCCGGCAAGGGTACGCAGACGCCGCCATACCCCTCGTCCCTTGAGCTGCCCGACGCGCAAAGTGGCCAGGCGCCGCCCCTCCCGAGGCAACAGCCGACTCTCCAAACCCCAGGGCGTGCCCACGAAAAGGACTTCACCACCAGTGGCGGCCTTCCAGGCATCGGCAACAGCCATGGCCGGGAACAGATGTCCTCCCGTCCCGCCACCGGCAATCAGCAACCGTTTCCCCGTGGTGGCTGCGAAAGAATCTCCGGAATCGGTGGATGCGACGTGGTCTTCCTCGCCCATCCCGGAAGGCTGGCCGGCTCCGCTCACGCCATCCTCCTGTTCTCGTCATGACTCACCACCCGGCAACGCATCGGGGTCCAGGGGGCTGGCTCCCTGGCAGGTCCAGGACAG
>JADGBZ010000147.1 GCA_015231175.1 Magnetococcales bacterium
TCCTGGTGGGGTTCGGGGCGAAGCCCTGACAAAGGCTTTCATATCCGGGCTTTTCCTGAAAGGGTGCTGAACTGTTACCGTTTTTTTGGGGTTCTGAGACGCAGGGCGTTGATCACCACCGCCAGACTGGAGAGGGGCATGGCGATCGCGGCCACCACGGGCAGCACATGTCCGGTCACCGCCAAAGGAATGGCCAGGGTGTTGTAGAAAATGGACAAGGCAAAATTTTGCCGGATGATGCGGAATGTCCGCCGGGCAAGCCGAATCAGAGTGGTCAACGCGGTGAGGTGCGGGTTGAGCATGACGACCCCTGAAGCGGATATCGACAAATCCGCTGCATCGTTGACCGTGATGCCCACGTGGGCGCGGGCCATGGCGGGCGCATCGTTGATGCCATCTCCGACCATGACCACGCACTGCCCGGCCTGGATCTGCTGTTGGATGATTTGTTCCTTCTCCTGGGGCAGCAGGTTTCCCATGGCCTGATCGACGCCAACTTCTCTGCCGACCATCTGGACCACTGGATCCCGGTCACCGGAGAGCAGCCAGACTGCAAGACCCATCTGGCGCAACTGTTGGACCGTCTGCTCTGCATCGGGTTTCAGGGTGTCGGTCAGGGCGATCCATCCTAAAAGTTGCCCGTTCAGGGCGCATCCCACCCAGGTGATGTGGGGATCCTGATTGGGTTCCTGCTGCGCCCTGCCCAGGGTCTGGCCGAGAAAAACACGATTGCCTGCCTGCAACACACCTTCCCGACACGTCACGTCGATTCCCAGGCCGGGGTGGTTGTGCAAGGTCAGGGGCGTTTCCAGGGTGGCGGAGGGAAAGTCACGTCGGGCTCTGGTCACGATGGCGCGGGCAACGGGATGTTCGGATCCTTGTTCAGCCTGGGCCGCCAGGGTCAGGAGGCGCTCGCTGCTCACGCCGGTTTCGGGGTAGAGCGCCGTGACCTGGGGTTGACCCCGGGTCAGGGTGCCGGTTTTATCCAAAACGACCAGATTCGCCTTGGCCAACAGCTCCAGGGCGGCGCCCTGTTTGATCAGAATGCCGAGTTGGGCAGCCGTGCCGCTGGCCACGGCAAAGGCGACGGGCGTGGCCAATCCCAGGGCGCAGGGACAGGTGATGATGAGCAGTGCGACCGCATGTTGCCAGGCTTGTCCGGCATCCTGGGGCCACCAATAGAGCAACGTGGCCAGGGCCAGCACCAAGATGGCTGCCACAAAATGGCGCGCCACGCGATCCGCCAGGGTTTGCAGAGGGGGACGATCATTCTGGGCGGCTTCGACCAGCCGGGCCATGCGGGCCAGGGTGGTGTTGCCGCCCATGCCGACGGTTTCCACGGTGACGGTTCCATCGATATTGGTGGCTCCTGCCAAGACCCGGTCCCCGGGTGCGCGGCTGACGGGCAGGCTTTCGCCGGTCAGCGGAGATTCGTCCGTCGCCGTGGTACCGGTGAGGATGGTGCCATCCACCGGAAAACGCTCTCCTGGCCGAATCAACAACCGGTCGCCAAGTGCGATGGCCGACAGCGGTACGACACGCGGCCCATTCTCCTCCAGCAACGTGGCTTCCAGGGGTTCAAGCCGCAGAAGTCGTTCCGTGGCCTGGCTGCTTTTGCGTCGGGCGGAAAACTCCAGATAGCGGCCAACCAGCAGGAAGAGCAGAAACGTGCAGGCAGAGTCAAAATAGACTTCACCATGCTCAGCCAAAACAATGTTGACGCTGTAGCCGTAGGTGATTACGATACCCAGGGTAATGGGGAGATCCATGGTCAAGTGGCCCACACGCAGGCCATTCCAGGCGCCCCGGAAAAAGGGCCAGCCGCTGTAAAGCACCACCGGTGTAGCCACCAGCCAGGAGACGAGGTGAAAAAATTGCTTGTGCTGTGCTGCCATACCCTGGAAGTAGCCGGCATACAGGGCTACGGCGATGATCATGATGTTGCCGGCGCCAAAACCAGCCACCCCGATCCTCAGCAGTAAATCCCGGCTTTGTTGTTGAAAATGAGAAGGAAATCGAGTGGCATCATAGGGTTCTGCCCGATAGCCGATGCGTCGCAGGGCGATGATGAGGTTGGCCAGGTGGGTCTCTTCGGGTCGCCATTTTACCAGGGCGCGGTGGGTGGAAAAGTTGACCCGGGCGTAAACCACGCCAGGCAGGCGCTGTAAAACCTGTTCATTCAGCCAGATGCAGGCGGCGCAATGGATGCCGCTCAGGAGCAGGTCGGTTTCGACCAGGCCATCCGGTGCGGGGCGCACGTGATGGGCCTGGAACACCGTGCTGTGCAGCAGATCCCACTCCTGAGCGGTCAACTCTTCAGGGCGTCCGGCAATCGAGGCTTCCCGTTGGCGGTAGAAAGCATCCAGGCCGGCTGACTGGATCAACTCGAATGCAGCATGACACCCCATACAGCAAAAAGAGCGGGTTGTTCCTTCCCGCAATGCCTGGATGGACCCTTTGACAGGATTGGGAAGGCCGCAGTGATAGCAGGTATCGGCATCCATGTTCGGACAACTCCGTGGAAAAGGTTAGGGTCCAGGGGGCGGAGGTTCAAGCATGAAAAACGTTTAAAAGACTGGGATGGAGGTCCAGGAGGAAGGGCTGTGCCCTTTCTCCTGGTGGGGCTCGGGGCGAAGTCCTGACAAAGGCTTTCATGAAAAACGTTTAAAAGACTGGGATGGAGGTCCAGGAGGAAGGGTTGTGCCCTTTCTCCTGGTGGGGTTCGGGGCGAAGCCATGACAAAGGCTTTCATGTTCAAGCTTTTCTTGAAAGAGTGCCGAATAGCTACTATTTTAAAATATAAGACAGGTATCTGTTCAGCGCCCGCCAAAAAAATGTTTGCAAGGCTGAATAGTTGCCGATTTTGTAACTATTCACCACCCGGCAACGCTCCGAACGTGACGGGGTGCGAGGTGCGATCATGGCGATGGAGTTGGATTGGGGCATGGTTTTTGTGGGTGGATTATTGAGTTCGGGTCATTGCCTGGGGATGTGCGGCGCGCTGGTGGCGGCCTGCTCTCTGGGGAGGGCGGACGGATTGCCGTTCTGGCATGGAAGACGACTTTGGCCCCACATGCTATACCATCTGGGACGATTTGTGACCTATCTAACCATTGGGGCCGTGGCGGGGTGGATCGGTTCATTGGTCTCCGTTTCGGGGCGTTTGACCGGCGTGGTGGGTTTGCTGCACATTCTGGTTGGCCTGATGATGCTGTTTTTTGCTTTGGAGGCCCTGGGCTTGTTTGTCTTGACTTTTACCGGGGGAGGGTGGCTGGTGCGGCGGATGACTCCCTGGCTCTCCGGAGCCGCTTTCTGGCGCACATTTCCCTTGGGTGTGTTGACTGGTTTGCTGCCTTGTGGCATGCATTGGGCCTTCCAGGCCAAGGCCATGGCCACAGGGTCGATTTCGGGTGGCATGTTGGTCATGGCGTTGTTTGTACTGGGAACCATGCCAGCCATGTTGGTACTGGGTTATGTTTCCGGTCTGTTGGGTCACTTTGGTCGTCGCCGTCTGACGGTTGCACTGGGATTGTGGATCGTGGCGATGGCATTGTTCGAGATCAAGCGGGGCATCGTCATGAGCGGGTGGCTGTAATGCCTGGGAAAGGCGCCGGCAGTAAACAGCACTGTGGTGATGTTGCTGCGGTCCAAGGGAGAGGGATCATGAACGATGGTGTCCGTGGATCCGCATGGTGGCGCTGGTTGGTTGGGTTGGCGGCGCTTTTGGTGGTGGGGTTGGGGGGGGTGTACCGGTTTGGTTCAGACCTGGCCATTCTGGGTCATATGCCTTGGGGAGACGAGGTGGAGAGGGGCAGGATGTCGGATCGGGGCGACAAGGCGGATGGGGGGAGCAGGCCTGATCAAGGAGACAGGGCAGAAAGAGGAGGGGGGGGTGAGAAGGGGAAACAGGCCGGGACGAAGGG
>JADGBZ010000148.1 GCA_015231175.1 Magnetococcales bacterium
CCCCACCAGGAGGAAGGGCGCAGCCCTTCCTCCTGGACCTCCATCCCAGTCTTTCGATCGTTTTTTTGTGAGAGGTTTTAATATGGAAATTTCATCCGTATCAGTCGCAAAGGCGACCCGGGTTACCCAATCCTCCCGGCAGGAGATCGAACAGCACGCCACGGCCTCACGAGAGAGCAACGCCAACAAGGTGAAGGCAGCCGACAAGGCCATGGTCCAAAAAGTGGCACAGAAACGGTTTCACGTGACGGCTTGATGCGGATTGCTCAACGTTGCCCGCCGGGCCCGATCATGACGGCATCGATATGGATCATCATCTGCTCGATCAAGCTCAGGAGCATGGCCATGCGTTTCTCCATGACCACCTTGTAAGGGTCCATGCCACCCGTCGCGCCATCCGAATTTTTTCGATCTCCCTGTTTGGGACTTCCGGTTGCCGTGTCTGTTTGGCTCGTCATGTCTCGGGCGTGCTCCTGCATCTGCCGCAACACCTCCCGCACGGTTTCGCTGTGTTCGCGCAGCAGGAGGCGCCAATCGTCCGGGGATTCCGTTTGACGGGCTTTGGCCATTTGTACCCGCAGATCCTGGATGCGCTCCTCCACGCTGTCCAACGCTTTGATCATCTGCGTCGATTGTTCATCCAGGGCCTTTTTTTTTCCGGTCTGCTCCAGAAGGGTCCGGCTCTGTCCGGCAGTCCGCTCGGCCTGGGTCGGTTTGCTGGCAGGGGTTTCAGCGAACGATCTTTCCGCGATGGTCTGGGATGCACAAACGATCATGGCCAAAACGACTCTACCGACGTTCATGTGACCTGCTCCTTGTTTTGGGATCCCGATTCCAAACAATGCGTACCTTTGGTATAATAAAATCGCGGTCGACGTCAACCAGTCGCTCTTCCACCAGGAAGCTCGATGTACGTTGGGAGTGTGTCGCCGTTCCTGCCGTTTGTACACGGGAGGTGGGTTCCCGTTTTTCAACCTGCGAGGTTGTTGGTATGACGATGAAAAATAAATATTTGATCTTGATCATATTTTCCCTATTGTACGGGTGTCAGGCCACCCCGTACTCATCTGGAGAGTTTATCACCATGGCGACGGAGGCCGTGGATGCACGCAACGATGTCAAGGCGGAAAAATATTACCGGCAGGCCCTGGAGCAACAACCAGAAAATCCTTTTGCTTTGTATAACCTGAGTCTTTTGCTTCGGCGCAACAAGCGCTTTGCCGAGGAGGAGGCCCTTCTCACCCGGCTCTTCGGTTCCGACATGTTTCCGAACGGCAACCTGGAGCAGGAGAGCGAGGAGGATGCCCGGCGCGTGGCTCAGGGGTTGCGGCCATTGCGGGATTTCATCATGTCCCAATGGATGACCAAAGGGGCTTATCGGGAGGAGTCCCTGGCGCTGCGCCCGGATCTCAAACGGGGACGGGATATCTATTTCCAGTACTGTTCGGAGAAGTGTCACCAACCGGAGGGTTGGGGCAGCCTGGATGGCAAAATCCCCCAGATCGCCGGTCAGCACCGCACGGCGCAAGTCAAGCAGTTGGCCGATATTGCCGCCAAAAATCGGGACAACCCCAGCATGTACCGTTTTTCCCTGCCCAATGAGATCGGCGGTTATCAGGCCATCTCCGATGTTTCCGCCTACATCACCTCCCTGCCCATGGATCCCCGGAACGGGCATGGCCCGGGATCCGATTTGGAACTCGGGCAGCGGGTCTACCGGGCCTACTGCCGTTCTTGCCACGGCGACCACGGTGAAGGCAGACCCGACGACTACTACCCCATGATCCAGGGGCAGCACTACGCCTACATGGTGCGCCAGATCGAATGGATGAAAAACGGCAAGCGCCGGGCTGTCCATCCCCTCAAAATGAAACAAATCAAATATCTGTCGGAGAAAGAGATGTCGGCTGCCCTGGATTACGTGTCACGCGAGTCGGCCCCTTCGGTGCTGGTGGCCAAGCCGGGTTGGAAAAATCTCGACTACCGTGGACGGGAAAAACCAGCCGTACCGGCGGAAAAAATCGACGGGGAAGGGTTGTTCTGAAAAATACGGGGAGTGTTCGGCCCCGCTACCCGTTTTTTTCTTTTGCAGCCAAAAAATCACAAAACCGCCGGTCGATCACCGGAAAGTGGGTGTTGACCCACTCATAGAGAAAATCCAGCATCCTCTTGGCAAGCAGGCCTCTTTCCGGATTATCTTCGGCGTGTGCCAGTTTTTCCCGGAATGCGCTCATGCTGTTCTCGAATTTTCGATGCACCATGGCATGGCTCTCCGTATCCGGGAAGTGATGGGTCCGCATCAACTCCTCTTCGTAGGAGAAGTGTGTGACGATGTAATCGTCGAGCAGCTTGAATATGCTCTCAAGGTGAGCCAGATCGACTTCAGGATCCCGTTTGTCCTTCTCCTTCTTGACCAGACGATGCAGCCCCGCCATGACGAAAAAGAGCATTTCGTGTTGAAAATCGATATCTGGGTGTCCCAAAAGGACTCTTTCCGGCAAAAACTGATACTTCATCAGCACCCCCTCTTCCGATCCATCCAGTTTGATGACACACGGTGCGCACCCCCCTGCCGCCGCGAATCGAACGCCTGACCTGGGACGACCCCACCGGGAGAAGGATATCCCACCACGATCCGGTGAAAAAGGGTATCTCATCGCGATCCATTCCGTTGCCCTGGGGATACCTTGTGGGGCAGCAGGGATTCCGTTAAGGTACCGGGCGACTCGGGGAGGGGTCTCCCCGGCATGAACCATGTGGCACTAGACAGAGGTTACATCCATGTTTGAAGGCGTCATTTGCGCCTTGATCACCCCCTTCCGGGACGGTCGTGTGGACGGCCAGTCCATGCGGCGTCTGATCGACTATCAGATCAGCCAGGGTGTCCAAGGCATTGTCCCTTGCGGAACGACCGGTGAGTCGGCGACCCTCTCCCATGACGAACATAAAGAGGTCATCCGGCTGTGCCTGGAACACGTTCATGGACGGGTGCCGGTGATCGCCGGCACGGGGTCCAATTCCACGTCGGAATCCATTGCCCTGACGCGATTTGCGCGCGAGGCGGGCGCCAGCGCGGCCCTGCTCATCACTCCCTACTACAACAAGCCCACCCAAAATGGCCTGGTCACCCACTACCGTGCCGTTGCCGAGGCCGTTGACCTTCCTCTGGTGCTCTACAACGTGCCGGGCCGGACCGCTGTGGACATGCAGGCGGAGACCGTGGCCCGTCTGGCGGATCTGCCCAACGTGGTGGCCGTCAAGGAGGCCACGGCTGGCATGGAACGAGCCTCGACCATCCGTGCCCTGTGTGGCGACAAAATCACCCTGCTCTCAGGGGATGACGCCACCTTCATGCCGTTCCTGGCCGTTGGGGGGCGCGGCGTGATCTCTGTTTCCGCCAACGTGGCCCCGGCGCGCATGGTCGCCATCTACAACCACTGGCAGGCCGGCAACAGCAAGGAGGCGCTCCGCGAGCACGATGCCCTGTTACCCCTCAATCAAAAGCTTTTTTGCGAAACCAACCCCATTCCCATCAAGGCGGCTGCCTACATGCTCGGGTTGTGCGGTCCCGAGATCCGCCTGCCCCTGACCCCCATGTCCGATCAGCATCGGGAGCCCCTGGAACGCATTCTGCGCAACCTGGGATTGTTTGAGCAGGTGGCCCCTTTCACTCGATAACAACGATTGATGGAAAAATTTGCGTAACTATTCGCCACCCGGCAACGAATTGGGGTCCAGGGGGCTGGCTCCCTGGCTTGGTCCAGGGCAGCGCCCTGGCGGGTCCAGGGCAGCGCCCTGGTGCCCTGGTGGGGTTCGGGGCGAAGCCCTGACAAAGGCTTTCATATCCAAGCTTTT
>JADGBZ010000149.1 GCA_015231175.1 Magnetococcales bacterium
CCTGGCAGAAACTGCTTGACAGTCAAGACAGTTGCTGGACCCCGATTCATGGCTTGCCTGCACATCAAATCAACATGGTTGAGCCACCAGGCCTTGGCAGAATCCGGGATATGGACGACATGAGGCATGGTGTCAATCTGCCTTATTCAACTGATTCAGTACAAGATTTCCAAAATTCGTCGATGGAACGCTACAGTTCCACCAAGGAAATGTGTCCAGGCAGTGTAACGACTCAGAGGTTCAGGTTTCTCGTGCCGGACCAAGGTGAAACGGAGGTGTTCACCCCTGTCAGCGCGGCCAAGAAAATTTTGGCGGTCTGACAAAACGTCTCCTGACAATGGCTCGCGACGACTTGCCGATAATGCTCCACAGCCGGCTCCTTCATACGGTACAGGTGGAAAATGCGACCGCGCAAATAGGCCAGCCAGGGATCATGGCTGGGGGGGAGCATGGCTTTGGGGGACAAGGTTTGTTTGAACGGGCCCAAGACGCCTATGCCAACGGGCAGACTGGCCAATTTTTTGATGATGAAACCATTTTGATGGAAGGAAGCAGGAAATGGCTTTTGGTCAGAAGGCCGCTGCTGCAGTTTTATTTCGGTCATGGTCAAAGGATCCATGAAAAAATCGATATAGACTGCACCGAATTTGTTTCGTATTTTCAAAAGGGTGTGGGGTGATTCACGTGTGACGGGATCCCATAACGCAAACAACTCCACTCCAGGATATAATTCGTTAAGCAACAAAGCATGAAGATGATTGAATCCGTCACATAACGAACTTCCAAAAACCAGACGCTGAAATGTCCATAGCGGTGTTTCAAACTTTCCATTAAAACGAATCACCATATCTTTTAATTGATTTTGAATATCAAAGGCTTGCTGTTCGACGGGTTTATCTTTGATGTTACCCAGAAAATAAAATTCGCGTGCTATCCAATCATGTGTCAATTTTTCAGACAAAAACCATACAATAACCTGATCCAACAATGTTTTATTGTCTCTCCATACTTTAAAGTGAGAATGAAAATAATCCGGATAGGTCTTTACAAACCACAGGGCTGCATGGACGGGAGTTTGGGTTGATGTTGCATACAGCATCAACAACAATACAATAAAAAAAAATTTAATGACAAGACGACGCAAACGATTTTGATGGATTTTTACGGTTCTCATCAATTCCAATCGAGTATCTCTTTTTGCAGAATGGGGAGAGTATCACGAGTGGGGAGTGGCAGGGTTTTGTTCCCGTGATGGCCGCTTTTTTTCTGGGCAGGGGGTCGCGCAGTTCCTGATGATTTTGTTGGTTGTTCTTGCTTGTCAACTTTGGCAGCCGTGCGCGATACCGCAGCTGGTGGTTTTTGTTGCCCATCCGGTTGACCACTCTTGACGACAGGGGGTTGCACCGGGGTGATCCGCTGCGGATTGGGCAAGCCATCCCACTTTTTAAAGATCACCAAGTCGTTTTTGATGAGAATGGATGCCATATGGTTTATACCAGCTGAGTCGGATTGTCGCTCGGCGTTCGCAGAGTTCGAAAGTGGACGACCCGCATGGGATTGTTTGTCATCCGCGATGGAGATGAGGTAGCCATGACAATATTTTTTTGAATGAATACAATAACGAATACCGGGGTCGGCCATCTCCTGGCCGGCGTGATTTTTCAGATCGACATGGAAATATTGTGCAACCTCCATCCAATTCAATACGCGAATATTGGCCGATGTGGCCGGGTCAAAGCCCAGAGTTTTCAGATCTTCCGTTGACGTTTGATGGGGGACAATCTTGTCGAAGGCCATGCGGAGCTGGGCAGACTGCGTCCCGGTCGGACCGGGATGGGCTGCCATGGGCGAATGGTCCCAGGATACAGGTGTGGTGCATCCAGGCGAGGAGGAAAGTGTCAGAAGCAGCAACAACGCCATTTTTTTCAGGGGCTGTCCAAAAACCTGCCCCCCCCTCTCTTTCCCGGTCGCTTTCAGGTGGTCTCTTGGGGACGTCATATGCGGGCTCATGGCGGGAGAATCTGGCGAAAATCAACGACGGACAGGAAACGGTGTGAATAAATCGGCGGAACGGCAGAACTGGGCCGGGCCATATGCACCAGTTGGCCCACGCCGAACGCCGCAGCCCCCTCCAGGATGGGTTCAGAATCATCGGCAAACAAGGTTTTTTCAGGGTCGAAGCGCAATTGCTCCTGTAGACGTGGCCAAAACTGCGCATGCTCTTTGGGATACCCCAGGTTGTGGCTCGTCCATATGCCGGTCAGACTGGAGCCGATGGGGGTTTGCGACAATTTCAGCTGCAAAGACCAGGGATGGGCATTGGTGACGAGATGCACAGGAAGGCCCATGCTTGTTATTTTTTCGAGGAAGGTCATGACATACGGGTGCGGGCGAATCAGATGGGACACCTCGTTTTGGAGTTTGGCAAAGTCCAGATCCAGTCGTCGGGACCAATAGGCCAAGTCATACCACTCCAGGGTGCCCTCGACCTGTTTGTAGGCTGCCAGGACACGATGACGCGCCACAGCCATCTTCAGTCGATGGAGGTCGGCATAGGCTTTGGGGATGATTTCAAGGAAAAAGGTATCGTCGAAGTGACGATCCAGGAGGGTGCCATCCATATCCAGAAGGACAGTCTGAATGCGCGACCAGTCAAGCCCGGGCCGCAGAGCCATGTCCGGATGTGGATCCAACCTAATCACCTGGGGAATGGGTTTCTTTGTCGCAAACGTGGCGCGGGGTCTGACAGAATGCCCTCACGCCGCCGGGGAAGCAATGGTTGGAAAATGAACTCCCCCCAACCGTTTCCACGCTTGCAGATAATCCAGCAAATGTGGCCGTTTCTCCGCTTCTTTTTCCAGCAAGTCGCGCACGGCCTCCTGTTCGGAAACATAGCGGGTCTCATCCAGGTGTCCGGAAAAATACAGGGCGCGCAGCCACAACAGGTATGTCGTCAGGGCATCGAATTCATTGTACGCCACGATCCGGCTCAACTGCCCGTTCAACCACAGCTCTGGCACTTGATCACCTGAAACATCCAGTTTTCCAGGAATGCCGCACAAGGTGGCCATCTCATGCAGAGATGGGCTGCCATGCCCCCAGCCAGGCGTCACGACATCCTTCAGGTCAATATTCCAATCGCTGCCCTTGGCCAGATAATCCACCCCTTCCCAGGGCTTGTTGGGCCGGTGGCAAAACTCTTTGGCCTGGATACCCAGAATCATGCCCCGTTGCACCAGGATCCGCAGATCGGCTGCCAGGGAGTTGTAACCGACCAGCATGGGCCGGTTTTTTCCAAGAGATTTTAAAAATTTTTCCACGATGTCGCGTTCGCTGCTCTCCTTGCCGGCGCCATCCGGATCCTGGGGCAGGGAGAGCAGCCATAACCCCACCTGCCCGCGTTGCTCCTTGCGAATCACCATGGCAATGGAGACCACCCGGCACAAAACCGTTTTGAGATAGGGTGTCGGATCTTCCGGGGTGGCGCCTCCCTGCCGCCACATCTCCTCCATCACCTCCCGATCGGACGCAGATTCCGCCACACCGTACAGCAGACGCCCGGCACGGGGATCGGGTACCCACTCGGCGTCAAATGCCCAGACCGGATCATTGATTTTTTTGAACATTTCCTGTGACCTTTGTCAACTCGTAAGAAGCCTGGACACAAAACAAAGCTTGGACATAAAAACAAAGCCTGGACGTGAAAGCCTTTGTCGGGGCTCCGCCCCGAACCCCGCCAGGAGGAAGGGCGCAGCCCCAATGGCGCTTAGATAGCCGAGAAACATCATTTTTTCAACGCTAATCGTGC
>JADGBZ010000150.1 GCA_015231175.1 Magnetococcales bacterium
AAAAAGCAGTGCCATCCTGCGCATCAATCGGTGCCAAATGGCGTAGCGCTTTACAGCCAAATGGCGTAGCGCTTTACATAGCGCTTTACAGTAGCGCTTTACATCAACCGGTGCCAAATGGCGTAGCGCTTTACACAGGCTTTGGAGAGAGGCGATATTAGACAGTCATTTGACCACTAAAAACTGTGTAGAATATCATGGCTCATAACACATTGAAAATAAAGAGTAAAATGGTGCCCCCGGCGGGATTTGAACCCACGGCCTACGGATTAGGAATCCGGCGCTCTATCCGGCTGAGCTACGGGGGCCCGAGCCCATTCTAGCAAAAACCCATCTTGATGTGCCAGGAAGTGTTCTTCAACTCTTGCCGATGCCATCCCCAGCCACAGGCCGCCAGGTGGTGCGTCCTGCGGCTCCGGTCTGCACAAAACTTGCGGTTCACCAAACCATGCGTGAGGTTGGCGCACGTCAAGCGAAGCCTGCCCGCCGCCGCAACGAGTGCGCCCTTTCTCAGGTTGGGGTGTGATGTTAGGATGAATGCCCGTCGGAGCAGGTATTCACGATCAAAAGGAGGCATTGTCGCGTTTATGGCTTTGTTGACCATTTTGAAAGCCCCGGACAAGCGCCTGAAACAAAAATCGGTGGCGGTGCCAAGGGTGGATGATGGCGTCCGGCAACTGATGGATGACATGCTGGAAACCATGTATGCCGCCCCGGGTATCGGTCTGGCTGCTCCACAGGTGGGAGTGTTGCAACGAGTGATCGTCGTGGATGTCACCTGGTCCTCGGAAGAAAAGGTGAAAAGGCCATTCTTTCTGGCCAACCCGGAGATTGTGGCAACTGAGGGCGAAATCACCTGGGAGGAGGGGTGTTTGTCGGTGCCGGAAAATGTCGGTGATGTGGTGCGTGCGGCGCGGGTCAAGGTACATGCCTGGGACCGCCAGGGACAGGAGGTGACCATCGATGCCGGAGGGTTGCTGGCCGTCTGCCTGCAACACGAAATCGACCATCTGAACGGAGTGCTGTTCATCGATCACCTTTCCCGTTTGAAACGGGAAATCATCTTGAAAAAGTTGCGTCGGATGCAGGCGGAAGAGAGCTGAAACATGGAGAAATGGCGCATCGTCTTCATGGGAACACCGGACTTTGCGGTTCCTGCGCTGCGGGCACTGCTGAACAGCAACATTCCGGTGGTGGGCATTTTGACCCAACCGGACAAACCTGTGGGACGTGGCTTGGCGGTCCAGGCCTCGCCAGTCAAACGGACAGGCCTGGAACATGCCATACCGGTTTTTCAGCCTGAGCGCTTGCGGTCTCCCGGGGCCGTCACCACATTGAAGACATGGGCGCCGGATCTGGTGGTGGTGGTGGCCTATGGTCAGATTCTCTCCCCGGAGGTGTTGTCCATGCCGGCCCGGGGGTGCATCAATGTGCATGCCTCCCTGTTGCCCCGCTGGCGGGGAGCGGCCCCCATACAACGCGCCTTGTTGGCGGGTGATGCGCAAAGCGGGGTGACCATCATGCAAATGGAGGCGGGCCTGGATACCGGACCGATCCTGCGCATGCGTGCAGAACCCATAACCCCCACAACCACGGGCGGAAGTTTGCATGATGCCCTGGCGCAGTCGGGCGCGGATCTGTTGCTGGAGACCATCCGCGACATGCAAACCGGCAAGGTGTCGCCACAGCCCCAGCCGGACACCGGGGTGACCTACGCCGCCAAACTGACCCGCGCCGACGGCCTGATCGACTGGCGCAGGCGGTCCGTGGAGGTGGACCGGCAGATCCGGGCGCTCCATCCGTGGCCGGGAGCGTATACCCATCTGCATGGTCGGGTGGTCAAGGTGTTGACATGCCGCCCAGTCGCCCGGAGCGAAGGGGGAGAGCCTGGAAAGGTCGTGGCCATACGGGAGGATGGTCTGGAGGTGGTCTGTGGCGAGGGAAATCTGGTGTTGACCGGACTTCAAACCGAAGGCCGGCGGCGCATGCAGGGGGCGGAATGGGCAAGGGGGATGTCGGGTCAACTGCTTTTTGGGAGTCATCGGCCATGAACAGCATCAAAACAACCCTTCTGTTGGCATCCATGGCAGCCTTGTTCATGGTGGTGGGGCACGCCGTGGGTGGACAAAGCGGCATGACCACCGCCCTGCTGCTGGCCGTGGTCATGAATGTGGGGGCCTATTGGTTTTCGGACAAGCTGGTTCTTTCCATGCACAACGCCCAGGCGGTCGGTCCAAATGATGCGCCGGAGTTGTACGAAATTGTCGAGGAGTTGGCGCGCCGGGCCAACCTGCCCATGCCAGCAGTGTACATCATGGATGATGACACCCCCAACGCCTTTGCCACCGGTCGCAATCCGGAGCACGCCGCCGTGGCCGCCACCACAGGCATCATGCGGATTCTCACCCGGGAGGAGCTGGCCGGGGTGATGGCTCATGAGTTGGGACATGTGCACAACCGCGATATTCTCATCTCGACCGTGGCAGCAACCCTGGGTGCTGCCATCACCTGGCTGGGACACATGGCCACAATGTTTGGCTCATCCCGCGATGATCGCGACAGGGAGGGGGGTGGCATCGTGGGCGGACTCATCATGATGATCCTGGCTCCCCTGGCAGCGACGCTGATTCAAATGGCCATCTCCCGCTCCCGGGAGTATGGCGCCGATGCCTTCGGGGCGGAGTTGAGCGGCAACGCCCTGTGGTTGGCGCGCGCCCTGGAAAAACTGGAGCACGGCAATCGGGCACTCCCCCTGGCCAGTGCGGGAAACCATCCCGCCACAGCCCAACTGTTCATTGTCAATCCGCTTTCAGGTAGCATGCTGTCAGGACTTTTTTCCACCCATCCACCCATCGAAGAGCGGGTTCGGCGTCTACGCAGCCTGGCAGGAGGTCACAGATGATCAAAATTGCCCCTTCCATTTTATCGGCGGATTTCGCCCGCCTCGGCGAGGAGATACGAGCCGTGGAATCAGCCGGGGCAGATTATATCCATGTGGATGTCATGGATGGGCATTTTGTCCCCAACCTGACCCTGGGCCCACCGGTGGTGGCCTCCCTGCGCAAGGTGACCCGGCAACCCCTGGATGTCCACCTGATGGTCACCCCCGTGGACGAGTACGTTGTGGCGTTTGCCAAAGCCGGAGCTGCCATCCTCACCATCCATGCCGAGTCTACCCGGCATCTGGATCGAACGCTCAACCTGGTCAGGGAACAAGGATGCCGCGTGGGCGTGGCCATCAACCCCGCCTCGCCGGTCACACTCCTGGAAGAGGTCATGCATTTGGCCGACATGGTTTTGATCATGAGCGTCAATCCCGGTTTTGGCGGACAATCCTTCATCCCGTCGGCCTTGGGTAAAATTCGACGGGTGCGCCAAATGATCCAGGCCAGTGGTCGTGCCATCGAGTTGCAGGTGGATGGAGGCATCAAGGCGGGCAATATTGCTGCTGCGGCTGAAGCTGGGGCGGATGTCTTCGTGGCGGGTTCGGCAGTCTTCAGTGAGTCCGATTATGGGCAGGTTATCGGGCAGTTGCGCAGTCAGGCCATGGTGGGACAAAGTCGCTGCGCAAAATCCTGACGCATTGGGGTCCAGGGGGCTGGCGCCCTGGTGGAGTTCGGGGCGAAGCCCTGACAAAGGCTTTCATATCCAAGCTTTTCTTGAAAGGGT
>JADGBZ010000151.1 GCA_015231175.1 Magnetococcales bacterium
TGGCAGCTCCGGTCTTGGCCATACCCGCCTGCGCCATTCTGGCGCCCTCTGCCTCGGGTGGTTCCCATTCGCGACCAGGCAAGGGAGATGTTGTTGGCTGGGAGAGCGAGGGGGGGATGGATGGGGAGGGCGCTGCGGTCTTCAAGGTGGAGGAGGCAACCTGTGGTGTCCCTTGTCCGCGTGCAGGGCAGGGTGGGGTGCCGAGCAGTGGGGTGGTGGCGGCGCCCCACTCCATTTCCTGGGGGAAGCCTTGGGCGCCAGATCCGCTGCGGTTTTGGCTGCCAATGCGGCTTACCAGAAGGGTTTGGGGCGAGGCAAGGAGCTGACCGGCTTGCACTGTTTTCAGGTTTCGCACGACTATGAAGCCCCTTGCGATGATGCGGGGGAGAACTGTCCCCTGAAGGTGAGCATGCAGTCGGGTTTTTCCGAGCGCATGCTCCACATTCATTAATCATCGCATGCGGGCCGTTCCCGGGAGGGGAAGGTGCCTGTAGTGGAGGCGAAGCACTTTTTTCAGGTTGCGGAGGGGACTCCCCTGGAGGATGTCGAAGCGGGTTACATTCAGTATATGGTCGAAAATGTTGTTTGTTCCAGACAGGAGTTGGCCAATACCCTGGGACTCGATTAGCGGACTCTGGTCCGCAAGATCAGGTGGGCAAGGGAGAAATACTCCTCAAAAAAAGTCCCGGGATCTGCTTCCTGACCCTGCGGGAAACCCGACTCAGGCAAAGGGTTCATAGGACCAGAGGAGTCCTCGACCATCTTGACCGTGGGAGGTGCCGGCCTGCCCCAGGCGGTGGCCTATCTTTTCCAGGGGAGGGGTGGATTGCCGCATGGCGGCCATTTGGATCTTTTGCAGGCAGGCGTCCATGGCCTTGAGGCCTTGCCGCAGGAGTGCGGTGGTCTCCGGATTTTCTGTATCCGGGAATCGCTTCTCCAAAGTTTGGCAAAAGTGGGTGCATTGTGTCGCCAGGGCCATTTTTTCATCCATGGCGAGGTAGCGCATGTTGGGTCCGTCCGTCCATCTGCACAGCAGGTCCATGGCTTCGGCGAGTCGGTCCTCCTGTTCCAGGAAAGCCACCAGCGAGGGGAGCAGGGGAAAGGGGAGCGAGTCGAGCGCCAGGGCCTGTTGGTGGGATGCCTTGGCTGACGCCGCATCTCCCAGGTGGCGGTGGCAGTCTCCCAACACGGTGAGCAACTCGGCGCGCCAGGTGGCGACCGTTTTGGCCATGGGGCCTTCCGGTTGCCGCTCCCAAAAGGCCAGCTCCTCCTGTAGGGAATGGATGCGCTCGGCTGCCTCTTCCCGGCCATGGCAGGGGAGCACGTCAGGCAACCCCAGATGCTTGCGCAGGCCGGCCAGATAGCCGTAGTCTCCCTCCTTGGTGATGTGACCGTCATGGTAGATGTTGGTCACGTAGGGCTTTGGGGCATGGAAACCATAGCGGGTGTCATGATCCACCCATGTCAGTTGGTAATGCTCGATGATCTGTGGATGGATGGGAAAGGTGGGACTGAAGTTTAAATGCCCCTCCCAGTTTTGGGTCAAATCGGCCTCCAGGATGCCGGCGCAGCGAAAAAGCCGGGCAGCCACGTAATAGCACAAGGCCGGGAACGGATGGGCAGGATCTACGAACAGAGGTCGGCGACGGAAAAACGCTTCGATGAAATCCGCCACCGGCACATCCACCTCCCGGTCGAGGGACCGCAGCTTGTCGAAATAGAGCTCGTAAGCCCGGTCAAGATCCAAGGTTTGGCGGATGTCCATGCGCATGAAACGGGCCAGGGTTTCCAGGGGGGGGAGCTTTTGCCGGAGCAGATTGTGAAAAAGGCGATCCCCATGCCCGCGTCGGTTCTCTTCGATGCCAAAGGGGCGCGGATAGGGACGCAGCATGTAAAAAGGCCACAGCAACTCAAGATTCAGTTTTGGAAAGCTGATCTTGCGGCAATGTGGCGGCAGCCTCTCCGCGTAGCCGCAGTTCATCTCCCAGAGGCCTTTCTGTTGCAGAAACAGAACGCAGTTTGACAGGAGTTCATCCGCCGTGGCCGGTGTGCTGCTGAGAATTTCAAATTGCCGACGGGGTTCGGGATCATCTGAGATCCGCATCAGCGCCAGGGTGTAGTTCTCCCTCAACTCTGGATCCCGGAGGGCCATGACATAAAAAGTCAGGGATTGACAATTGCCATGGAAGATGATGGTTGGCTTCATACGCTTCCCCATTTTCAGGAGGGGTTTTGAAGTTCCCAACGGCCATCCGGCAACCGACATGCGTTGGTCACGACCGTCTCCCTTCTGCCGTCGATAACCGAAGCGATCTCGGCTTGGCGGCAGACCGTGTTGCCATAGCTGTGCGGCAATTGTGGTGTGACGGCAAACTCCTTGCCCGTGTCGGGATTGATCCAGCGGGTGGTCTGCTGGGACGGGGTACGATCCAGGGTGTCACTTAAACGGCGCAAATCCTGTTTGTCCATTTCGTTGCCGACGGCATATCCCAGGGCGCCGCCGATCAGTCCGCCATAGACGGCGTAAGCTTCTTTGTTTTTGCTGGGTCCGAGGAGGCTGCCAGCCAGGGCCCCGGAGAGGGCGCCGACGCCGGCTCCGGTTTGTGCGTTGTTGGCGCAACCACCCAAGGGGAGAGCGAGAGCTACGGCAAAAAGCAGAACCTTGTTGTGTGTCATGGGCGTATCCTGCGAGAGAGGTTAACGATCCGGTCACGCTGTCGAACCCTTCCCATGAAGGGTCCGACACGGGTATCCATCCAGCATCCGACAGCGAATCGGGATCCAGGATGTTTTTTCGGGCCTGCCGGTAGAGTGGGACGGATCTCTTTCCGGCACATTCTGGCAGATTTCCGCAAGAAATGTGCCCTTTCTGCCATCGCTCCTCAGGGTGGGGTGATGACAGCGCCTGCAAGTCCAAAACGATGATGGCAGAGTTGCGGACGTGCAGCCAAGAGTTGACGGTTTGCGGTGGACTTTGGACGTGCAGCCAAGAGATGACGGTTTATGGAATATATATTGCATGAACGTGGAGCGGATGCGGTGGACCCTGTCGCGCACTCCGAGAAACGTACTTGACCGCACAGATTGGACAAAAGATTCAGGTCATGGGCGACGGATCCACTGGCTTTCCGGCTCTAGAAAGTGAAGGAAAGAGTCTCTGGCAGGGGCGGTGATCCCGGTTGTGCACCCTATGGCAGGCGTTTGGTGGCGTCTGTTGCCGGTCCTGGTGACCGGGGCGTGTACAACGGGATCGCCCGTGCCTGGCCCGTGCCGTTGAGAAGTTCCTCGACAGATACCCCTTCTCCCTGGTAACTAACTATCCGGCATCCTTTCAAGGAAAGCTTGTCCAGGGAAGGCTTGTTCAAGAAAGGCTTGCTCAAGAGTAACTATTCAGCACCCTTTCAAAAAAAGCTTGGATATGAAAGCTTTTGTCAGGGTTTCGCCCCGAACCCCACCAGGGCGCTGCCCTGGACAAAGCCAGGGAGCCAGCCCC
>JADGBZ010000152.1 GCA_015231175.1 Magnetococcales bacterium
GGGTGGCAGCATGTCCTACCATCAGGCCGTTCAGCCGATTCACTTGCAGTATGGTACGGCATGGACCACCTCGTTGGCTTTTTGCCATGCATGTGATCTGAACCATGCCGTCCTGGGCGATATTGTCTGGCAGATGGGGATGAAGGATGTACTGGCTGCCGCCGACTACCATCCCTTGATGATTTCACCCCCGGCAAAGGCGCTTGGTTCGATTCGTGGCTACCAGTTGAGCGAAAAAGGGGTTCGGCAGCTCGTGGAGCAGCTCGATGCCATGATGGACATCGAGGAGGATGCGCGCCACACCTACCGCATCGGCGCACAGAGAATTCTCGATGCACTCGCCATGGTCCGGAGACCGGCTGTATCCCAGCCTCGTTCGAGTTGGAACGCGGGACTCTCAGATACCCTGCGCGAGATGGGTCAAGCCATCAACAAGCTGGCCGGGGAAATGGGAGGTCGTAGCCATGGATAACGCCCGCAACATTCTCACCCTGGATCTGGGTAGCAAGATGGGTTGGGCTCTGCATCAGGCAGATGGAACCATCACCAGCGGTACGGTGGAGTTCAAGCCGGGCCGGTTCGAGGGTGGTGGTATGGCCTATGTTCGGTTCAAGCACTGGCTGGATGAGGTGAGCCGGTTTGCCGGGCCGATACAGGCGATCTGGTTCGAGGAGGTCAGGGCACACGCAGGCGTCACGGCTGCCCATGTCTACGGTGGTTTCCTGGCTCACCTCTCGGCCTGGGCCGAGCAGCAGGAGATACCGTATCGGGGTGTGCCTGTCGGGACTGTCAAGCGCCACGCCACAGGAAAAGGTAATGCCAGCAAGGCTGAGGTGATCGAGGCCATGCGGCGCAAAGGACACAACCCTGCCGACGACAATTCTGCCGACGCACTGGCCATCCTGCACTGGGCAATGGAAGAGGAGGTGATGTCATGAATGGCGGACCAAGACTGCCTCGCTCTTGCCTGTCACGGCTCATTCCGCACAAGGCAGATCCGGAGCAACAGAGGAAGGAGGGGTGGCACAACCACGGCATACTGGTGGTGGCCATTGATGACAGGCGGCTTGGTTGGCCGGAACAGGAGATGGTGAAACATCTGGCCAAGAAGCTATTCGGGCAGAAAGCGGTGAAGGAGGTGCAATATGGACGGTAAATGGACGCCGAAGATGGTCGCCGACCAACTGGAAGAGGCCGCCAGTACCCTCTATCGGTTGCCGGAGGTGAGACCAGCCGGATATGGCTCGGGCTGGCCGCAGGTGATTCATGACGCCATGGATGTCAGCGACTGGGAAGAGCCTCCATTGGTTCGCCCCGGCCCACCAACAGCGGATGCCATTGCCAGGATGGATGAAAGTCTGGAATGGCTGAGGTGGCTTGGACGAGATGACGTCCGGTTGCTTTGGTTGCGGGCGGAACGCAGGCCATGGAAGGAGATTTCCCGTGCGATGGGTACCTGTCGCACGACGGTCTGGACGAGGTGGAAGGAGGCTTTGCTGCAGATTGCCGTCCGTCTCAACATCGCATCTGAAAAAAAGATGTTTGAACGCCGTGTTTGAACATCTTTTCTTTGAACATGCAAGGCCGGGATATGGTAGTCTCCGGGTTACAATGGCGGAAGCGCACGCACGATGCTCCTGCGGAATATGATCGGCTATGCAAACCCGCCCAGGGGATTCCCTCGGCGGGTTTTTTTCATCATGTGCAAAAAAGATGTTTGAACACGGCGTGTGAACATCTTTTCTTTGAACATGCAAGGGCGGATTGTGGTAGGCTCCGAATTACAATGGCGGAACGCACGCACCGCCGCACTGTTGCAGATTTTGACGAACCACCCAGGGGAGACTCGGGGTGGTTTTTTATTGCTCCGGGTAGCGGGGCAATGGAGGAAGAATTCTTCCCGAACCTTCCGAGTCCTCCCGGCGATCGCTTTCGAGCGGTCCCTGCAACCTCCCAGGTCAATGTCGGGAGGTCTTTGGAGGTGGCAATAGACGCGGCCACGAAAAATTAAGGCTCTATTTGCGTTAACTATGTGAGTCGTGCTACGATTTCTCCTGTGAATTGATTTTCCAGGAGAAATGCTATGGACCCGACCGATTTCCAGAAATGGCTGGCGCAGGCTGACTTGCTGACTCCAAATCAACGACAAAGAGCCGTTGATGCGCTGATGCTTCCTGACCCAAGCAGGGCCAGTCACGACGTGATCGAGGAGCGGATCGCTGATGAAAGGCGTTGCCCGAGATGTGATATGCCAGGGGCGAGCCTGCACGGAATGGCCAATGGTCTGCAACGTTATCGGTGTAACCATTGTAGGCGTACTTTCAATGCGTTGACCGGTACCCACTTGGCAGGACTCCGAAAAAAGGAGAAATGGCTTGAGTATTCGGAAGCGTTGAAGGACGGTGCGACAATTGAGAAGTCTGCGGAGCGTTGTGGCGTGGCTACGACTACGGCATTCCGTTGGAGACATCGATTTTTGAAGAACTTCATGAACGACAAGGCGACCAAGTTGTCCGGGATCGCTGAAGCCGACGAGACATATTTCTTGGAGTCTTTCAAAGGCCGAAGGGATTTGACTCGACTCGCCCGGAAAAGGGGAGGAAAGGCCACCAAACCGGGGCTTTCCTCTGAACAGGTCCCTGTTTTGATCGCCAGGGACCGTAATGGCGAGACGTTCGACACGGTTCTGGAGAAGGCTGATGCCGAGCATCTTGGTATGGCGCTGGTTCCTATTCTTGGCAAGGATACCCTTCTTTGTACGGATGGAAGCAAAACCATGAAATCCATGGCAAAAAAATCTGGAATCGCCCACCAAGCATTGAACATCAAGGCCGGAGTCAGGGTGAAAGAACGGATTTTTCATGTCCAGAACGTCAACGCTTATGACAGTCGGTTGAAGGGATGGATGCACAAGTTCAACGGAGTTGCGACCAGATATCTGGGCAGCTACCTTGGATGGAGACGGTTCCTTGAGCGTCACAAAGAGGAGTCAAACAACCCGAAATCGTGGTTGATCGCGGCTGTTGGACCGGTCCAAAGGTGATGCCACACAGTTAACGCAAATAGAGCCAAAATTAATCATCAACAACACCACGACCACCCGCCCAGGGTAACCTGCGGCGGGTTTCTCATTTTTTGGGGAGCAACCATGCCATGCAGCAACACAAGCATGTCTTGGAAACGATCAGAGGGTTTGAAACTGGGACGGATGATGGTGTCAACGGGCCGGTTTTTCGGCCCGTTGAATATCAGGACAGCAAAGGGGAGATGCTTCCGGCCTACCAAATGCCCCACGAACCAACCACGACCGCCCAGGGTAACCTGTGGCGGGTTTCAATTTCTGGAGGACAGCATCATGGGTTTGAACCCACAACAATTCCGCAGCCTGATCATCCGGCCAACCCTGCGCCGACTCGACTTGTGGAGCGAGGCGGCTGAAGAGTTGCTGCTCGGCACGGCGATTCAGGAGTCGGCACTG
>JADGBZ010000153.1 GCA_015231175.1 Magnetococcales bacterium
GTAGGAGTTCTCCCCTTTGCTGTAGAACAGCTTCATGCCGAAATTCGACGAATCAACAGCGCCCGGGGTCGCGGGTATGGTTGCGGAGAACGGTTCCCCCAAGAAACACCACCCTGAGACTTTCGACACATAGTCGAAGGCCGAAGTATCACCCGAGCTGCTCACGGTGAAGGTCGCGGATTGGCCCTGCACCTTCCATGTTCCCGCCAAATCAGCGAGCTTTGTGGGCTTGGCGCTGCTTGTGTTGCTGGAGGGGCTGTTCGTGCCGCTGCTCGTGCCGCTGCTGGAGGGGCTGTTCGTGCCGCTGCTCGTGCCGCTGCTGGAGGGGCTGCTCGTGCCGCTGCTGGCTGTCGAGAGCGTGAGGTTCCCCTGGGTGGTACCGGAACAGCCGGAGTTGGTCCAGCTTCCGTTGAAGCTCAACGTGGAGCCACTCACCTTCCCGCTGCCGCTCATTTCGAAGGAACCAGCACCGCTCCCCGCAACAATTTTCTCTTTGAAGCTGAAGTTGCCATTACCGGTATCGGTAAACATCCCCTCGCCCTTACTTACCTCGCCGGTCCTGTTGTTTGTCGGCAAAGCGGTGAAGGAGCAATCGCTCTTGACGATAACGGTGTCCGTGTAGGAATCGGCGGAGCACATGCCTTCGGTGATGGTCTCCTGCTCTCCCCCGCGCCATGTCCCGGCGAAGGAGGCACAGGCGCCGGTTGTTGCGCTGGCCGCTTTGGCGATGTTTATTTCCAGGTTCGCCGCAGCAACGTCAGGCGCTACCTGGGTGGGCAGACCGCTCTTGTAATCGTCCGTTGATGTCACCTTTGCCATCACGTTGGTCAGAATGGTGCTGAAACCGCTGGAGCTGCTGAAATTGAGCGTCTTGACCGTGCTGTCATCCTTGAGCGCCACAAGCTTGGTATGCACACCGGTTGGAATGACGATTTTGCCGCTGCCGGGAGCGCTGTTGAGTGACTGGAGAAACGAGGCGATGTTTTTGACCGTAGCGTTCGTGGCGCTGGTTGCGCCGGGCACAAGGTCGACCGGGGTGACGGTGGTTTTGGCGGTTGCGGGCTGCCCTAGCTGGATGCCACCCACGGAGAAGGTCACCAGTTCGCCCGGCGCATACTTGAATTGGCCCCCATTGCCGGTCACGCCGCTCTGCGTGGCGGTGGTGTAAGTCACGCCGTCCACGGGGTCGTCAACGAAGGTACCCGTCTGCACCAAAACTGTGCTGCCGGTTGCGCCAGTGGTCGTGGTCGTACCACCCCCCCCGCCTCCGCCCCCGCAGGCGCCAAAAAAGGCAGCAACGAGCACAATTGAACACCCGTGTAATGTCCTTAACCACGCCGAAGAAGCGGAACGAACTACCATGACCATCCCTCCATGCTACGCCAGTGCTACGTCGTGACCCTGGGGTGACGAAAAAACTTCCCCCCCCCCCACTCTTTTTGGCACACCCTTATCACGAAAAACTAGCACCATGCAAGTTATTTTTCGCTCACCTTTTTTTTCGTTCGATACAGACGCCGACCGTGCGGGCAAAACGCAACGCACCGGGTTTTTCCAACTCGATGCGCACCAGTTCCACCAAAGGCTCTTCCAGACAGAGATCGGCCAGGGTTTCAGCCAAAGCCTCGACCAGGTTAAAAGAGGAACCTTCCACCAGGGCGATGATGCGTTTGGTGAGGGTCTTGTAATTGACCGTATCGGCAATCTGATCGCTGCGTCCGGCCCGGGAAAGATCGGTCGAAAGGGTGATATGCAATAAAATATCCTGGCGCGTCTTACGCTCCCACGCCTCGATGCCGATGGTGCAGCGCAAATGCAGACCCTGGATGGTGATTGTGTCGTTATGAGAGGGTGCCGAACAGTGACTCATGTCCACGCCTTTCTGAAGGGATACCGAGTGGCTACGACGGTCTACAGCAAATGCTCACCGCCATCCACGCACACCATATCGCCTGTGATGTAGTCATGTCGCAACAAGAACAGAAGCGTTGCCGTGATCTCTTCCAGGGTTCCCGGGCGGTGCATGGGGGTGGCTGCGGCGATGCGCAGAAATTGCTCCGGGGTAGCATCCGGGGCGGGCAGAATGGGACCAGGAGCCAGGGCATTGACCTGGATCACAGGCGCCAACTCCATGGCGGCCATCTGGGTCACACTCCACAGGGCGCTTTTGGCCATGGTATAGGCCAAATGGCCCGGACGTGGATGCTTGATACGCTGGTCCAGAATGTTGATCACCTTGCCGCGAACAGTCGCATCACCCGAATGGTTCAGGTGCGGCTGCCGGGCAAAAGCCTGCAACAACAAAAACGGCGCGGTCAGGTTGATGGCCAGATGCCGTTGCCACGCGGGGAGTTCCGTGTCACAGACCTTGCCAGGCAGAAAAATGGCGGCACTGTTGACTAAAATATCCACCCGTCCCATGACATCCACTGTGCGTGGCAACAGCGCCTGGGCCTGCCCGGGGTCAGCCAGGTCAGCGGCGAGAAGATGGGCCCGGCCACCGGCAAGACGAATCTGTTCACAAACCTCCAGAGCCCCCCCTTCCGTCTGGCCATAATGAATCATGGTGGTCACGCCAGCCTTGGCCAGAGCCAGGGCGCACGCAGCCCCCAGTCGTCGCCCTCCTCCTGTAATCAGAGCCGTGGTTCCGTTCAGTTCCAAGGTGCTTGCTCCGGCAGCGTGGCCGCAGGACAAGGGTGGGTGCTGAATCTGCCAGAGAGCCAGCCCCCTGGATCCCGATGCGTTGCCGGGTGGTGAATGGTTACCCAAAACGCTGCATGATGAAAACGCTCAAGAGTGGGAAAAGATATCCTCCTCTTCCCACCCCCCCAGATCCAACAAGGCACGGGTGGGGAGGAAGGCCATGCAGGCCTGGGCAAGTTCCAGGCGCTTTTCGCGCTGCAGCATGGTGACCAGTTTTTCCCTGATCGCAACGAGGTGAACGACATCGGCAGCCGCATAAGCCTGTTGCTGCGGCGTCAGGGTTGTCGCCGCCCAATCCGAGGATTGTTGCTGTTTGTCCAGACGGATATCCATGAACTCCGCAACCAGATCCTTGAGTCCATGTGAGCTGGTGTAGGTGCGAATCAGGCGTGAGGCGATCTTGGTGCAAAAAACCGGCTGCACCTGAATACCCAACCGATGGCGTAACATGGCCACATCAAAACGGGCAAAGTGGAAAATTTTTTCCACCCCGGAGGCCTCCAGAACCGTTTTCAGGCGCGGAGCCTGATCGCGCCGGATTTGCACCAGGGTGACCAATCCCTCTTCGTTGCACATCTGGACCAGACACAACCGATCACGCTGCAAATGCAACCCCTGGGTTTCGGTGTCAACGGCCAGATAGCGACTTTGGAGGTAGCGTTGCTGACGCTCTTCATCCAAATCATCCTGCAAGACCAAGGCTTTCATACCCAAGCTTTTCTTTTCATACCTAAGCTTTTCTTGTCAT
>JADGBZ010000154.1 GCA_015231175.1 Magnetococcales bacterium
GCCATGGTCCGCCTTCTGGCGCGTCTTTTTGCGCCAGAAGGCGGACGTATTGCAGATTTTTAAAGAAGTAACTATTCAGCACCCTTTCAAGAAAAGCTTGAATATGAAAGCCTTTGTCAGGGCTTCGCCCCGAACCCCACCAGGACTCTGTCTAAGGCCCTGCCAGGGAGCCAGCCCCCTGGACTCCGATTCGTTATTCTTTCAAGAAATGCCTGGACATGAAAGCCCTTGTCAGGGCTTCGCCCCAACCCCGCCAGAAAGGGCGCACCCCTTCCTGGGCCATCCCACGCCTTGGCCACATCAACCGGCATCCTCTCCCCCCGTTGCCAGAGTCAACCACGACAAATACTCCGGCAAGCCGGCACTCACCGGAACCGCCAAAATCTCCGGCACATGATAGGGATGAAGCTCCCGCAACCTCTCCTGCAAACGCAGATAAAGCTGTTGCCGCGACTTGATCATAAGCAGGCTCTCCGCACTCTTCTCCACCTTCCCCTCCCAGGTATAGATCGACTCGCCAACCGGAAAGAGATGAACACAGGCCGCCAACCCCTCCTTGACAAGGGTTGTAGCCAAAACACGCGCCTGTGGCACATCAGGAACCGTACACCAAACGATCACGGCAGTCATCTTCCCCTCCACCACTTGAAAATAGATCAATCGTTTGCAGGGACGCCCAACTGCTGCCAGCACCCTTCAAACACCCTCCTTTGACTCCACAACTGTCATAAAAATTTGACGACTAAAAATTATTTTATTTAAAAATCAATCTATAACAAATAAATATCAAACCTGTCGCCGGAGACTTCTTTGATTTGTAAAAATTTTTATACACTTCTTCATATCTTTCCATGAATCATAAAATAAAATCGCACCATATTTTTTACAACATATTCAATTTATTAAACGTTTAATCACAGGCCCAAAAATTGCTTCAGATCTTGCGGGCAACAAATCGCTGACAGGCCGAATGGATTATATTGATCACTTCTGATTCGCCAATCAGCTCGGATTGTCCGGGAAGCGGGGAATAAAAATCCTCCAAAAAAAACAAAATGATAAACTGAAGGAGGCTCCCATGAACGGACCTGGAGTCAAATCGGGCAAGGGCCCTGTTGCATCTCTACTGATTCGCAGCCCGGAAGATCTTCAATACGACCTCTCCGGTCTGGAGAAGCTGTTTTCCCAAGAGGATGCCTGGGCCGGCCTGGCAACCGCCATGCCTCCTCTTACCCATGCCTTGCCAGGCCTGCAAAAGGATCTGGAAGAGACTCTTTCGCTGCGTTATCCGGACAAGTTTGACCCCACATCTTCGACCAGATTTGGCGACCGTCTACAAGGTATGGAACTGGATGAAATTCGATGCTCCCTCCTGGAGACTATTTTGTTTCGCTATTGGATCCGTGGGACAGCGACCAGCAAAGGGTTTCACCCGCGGCTGTTTTGGCGGCATACCCTGGCAGTTGCCTGCATCAGTCGGAATTTGGCGCAGCAAGATGGCCATGTGGATCCGGAAAGGGCGTTTCTGGTCGGTCTTTGTCATGACCTTGGGCGCGTGGTTCTGGAGAAATTTGGCTGGCGCGGCTACAGCGATTTTTTGCAGTTGGCCCCACAAAGCGGTGCCTGTCTGCACAGCCTGGAGCAAGAATTAATCGGTTTGGGACACCAGGCGTTGGGGGCCTGGTGGTTGGAACTGTTCGATCTGCCTGGTTGGCTGCTCGATGGGGTGCGTTATCACCACGATATCGGTGGAAACTCTCCCCTCCTTGGGGATGAACACAAGGTTGATCCCTTGGTCGCACGTCTGGCTGAAACAGTTCAACTGGCGGATTTTATAGCCTGGACGCAAGGTTTGGGTTCCATCCCCGCTCCCCGACAGCCATTTCTGGCTGCTAAGATGGCTTACTCCCTGGACCTGGAGCAGCCGGACTGGTCTGGCATTATGGCGCACCTGGATCTTTTTTTGGCCGTGTCAGCCGATCACTACGGCTACGATGTGCCAACCGACATGCAGTTCCGTAAACATCTCCTGGGTGCGACCATTCGTTTGGGACAGATGGTCCACAACAGGCAACTCAGCGAGGGTACTGAATGTTTCTCATGCGCTGAGAGTTCGGAAGCCTTGCTTGCTCCCCACCAAAGTCTGGATGAAAACCTGGTTATCCCCAACACCCTCCAGGCCATTCGCAAGGAGTACAAGTTCAATACGCTGTGCATGTTTCATGTGGAACATGGCGATCGTTGCCTGGTACCTGGCTCACAAATTCCGGCCTTTCAGGGTAATCGGGATTTTCACCGCCTGCGCCTCTCCTTGACCGGTGTCGAGAGCGGCTTTCGAGACTGTTTACGGGATCGTCGGCCCCGCATCATTCGCGCTCGAACCCCCATGGAGAAAGAGGTTCTCCACAGCATGGGTGTCGAAGAGATCGGCGTGGTGGCAGTGTTCGGTAAAACGAGGGTCCACGGCTTGATTTGGCTTGACTATGGTCCGACCAAAAAAAAGCTGGTTGAATCCGACCTGATCGGTGTCTCAGTCGTCGCCAGGGAGTTGGGAGTAGCCCTGGAGCATATACACCTCTACCAGGACGCACAAAAACAAGCCGAATGCGATTCTTTGACCGGCTTGCTCAACCGCACACGCATCGAAGCGAATCTGCGCGTCGCCATGAATGTGTCCCAAAAAGCCAACAAGGAACTCTCTCTGCTCATGGTCAATTTGGATCACTTCAAGCGGGTCAACGACCAGCTGGGCCATCAAAAGGGTGACAATGTCCTGAAACTGTTTGGAGAGATCATAAAAAGATCCCTTCGGGAAGGGGGCAGCATAGGCCGCTGCGAAGGGGACAGGTTCATGGTCGTTCTCCCCAACGCCGGCTTCATTGCTGCCGTCCAATGCGGGGAACGCCTGCGTAAAACCGTTGAAAAGGTCGGTCAGCAGCTGGCACCACGGCTGAACAGCCTCCGAATAACCGTCAGCATTGGCGTCACCTCCCTTCAAGGTGGTGCGGAAACTTTTGACGATCTGATGGTTCAGGCAGATCGGGCGTTGCAGATGGCCAAGGAAGGGGGACGCAACACGGTTGTGGGACATGCGCCCCGCTATCTTGCACAGGGGAGCCGTCGATCCAATGCGGCTGCCAAAGGATTCCCGACCTGCGATTCCAAATCCCACCCCTCTACACAACACCAGGGGGAGGAGCTGCGCCCCTCCTCCTGGTAATGTTTGGGGCGAAGCCCCAAAAAAAACGTTTAAAAAACTGGGATGGGGGTCCAGGGGGAAGGGCTGCGCCCTTCCCCCTGGTGGGGTTTGGGGCGAAGCCCCAAAAGACACCTTATTCCAATCTTTCTCCTGTCTGACGTGTACGGCAAATGGCTACAATAGGCAGCAACCCCAAAAGGGCAA
>JADGBZ010000155.1 GCA_015231175.1 Magnetococcales bacterium
GAAACTGCTTGACAGTCAAGACAGTTGCTGGACCCCGATTCGTGGCCGGGTGGTGAACGGTGTCGGGCCTCCAGGCAATTTGCGGCATGAGCGCCATGGCAACGCAGGAGACCACCACATTTTGCTGCAATCCCTCTTTCCGTTCGTGCCATAGGTTGCTAGAGTGATTCGCCACTCCGAGACCAGAATCCATTCCGGGCGCGAGAAACCAAAATGACCGAGCCGCCGATTCTCCTGGAACCCTTTTATGCTCTTGATACAGCCGTTTTGGATGAACGTATCCAGCAGGCCAAAACACAACTTGGCCGGCAGTGCGTCATCCTGGGGCACCACTATCAACGGGAGGAGGTCTACAGGTTTGCTGATTTGACCGGCGACTCCCTGAAACTGGCTCGCCTTGCCTCGCAACGACCGGAAGCACGCTATATTGTCTTCTGCGGGGTGCATTTCATGGCCGAGGTGGCCGATATTCTCTCCGGTCCGGGGCAGACGGCCATCTTGCCCGATCCGGCAGCCGGGTGCTCCATGGCCGACATGGCCGACCTCCCCGCCGTGGCGGCTGCCTGGCGGGAGATGGGACGGGTCATGGAGGTCGAAAATCTCGTTACCCCCGTGACTTATGTCAACTCGACCGCCGACCTCAAAGCCTTTTGTGGTGACCATGGCGGTACGGTCTGCACCTCGTCCAATGCCGAGAAAATATTGCAATGGGCCTTTGCGCAACGGGAAAAGGTGCTGTTTTTTCCCGATCAACACCTGGGACGGATCAGCGCATGGAAATTGGGGATCCCCCTGGAACAGATCGTCGTCTGGGATCCCGATGCCGGACCGCTGGGCGGATTGACGGCAGCCACCCTGCGCCAGGCCAGGGTGATTTTGTGGCATGGGTACTGCTCCGTCCATCAAATGTTTACCCTCGCCCATGTGGCCATGTTTCGCGAGCGGACGCCGGGGATCCAGATCATCGTCCACCCTGAATGCTCCTTTGAGGTGTGTCGTCAGGCCGACCATCTGGGTTCGACCGAACAAATCCAGGCGGTGGTGCGGGCCGCGCCTTCCGGTTCAAAATGGGCCATCGGGACGGAACTCAATCTGGTCAACCGGCTCAAAAACGAAATGCCGGACAAAGAGATCCATTTTTTGTGTCCGACCATCTGCATGTGCTCGACCATGTTTCGCATCGACCCACAGCATTTGTGTTGGACGTTGGAAAATCTGCTGGCGGGGCATGTGGTCAATCCGGTCACGGTTCCAGAGCGGGAGGCCGCAGCAGCCCGTACCGCCCTCAACCGCATGCTGGCTGTGGTGTAACGATTATGCCCACGTTTCTGGAACAAGCCATTGCCATAGCTTTGCAGGCCCATCAGGGGCAGACCGACAAAACGGGTGAACCATATATTCTCCACCCCCTGCGCTTGATGCTGCGCCTCTCCTCCAACGCGGAACGCATCGTTGCCGTATTGCACGATGTCGTCGAGGACACCCCGATCACCCTGGATGATCTGCGCCAGTATGGCTTTTCCGAGGAGATTCTCGCCGCTGTCGATCTTCTGACCCATCGGCCCGAGGAGAGCTACGAATCCTATGTCGCACGATTAACCAAGAATCCTCTGGCGCGCCGGGTCAAGTTGGCCGATCTGCATGACAACATGGATTTGCGCCGCTTTCCCACCGAACCCCTGCCCAAGGATTGGGAACGCATGGCGCGTTATCAACGGGCGTGGATGGTTTTGCAGGCAGGTCATGATTCATGACTCGCAAGGTGTTTCGAGACGCCATCCACGACATGATTTCACTGGATCGGGAGCACGCTTCCCCGGCCCATGATCCTGTGGAATGGGGCGATGCCCTGATCCTGGATTTGATCGATGCGCCGCCGATGCAGCGTCTGCGCCGCATCCGGCAACTGGGCACCGCTTCCCGCGTCTATCCCACCGCCGAGCACAGCCGGTTTTCCCATGCCCTCGGGGTGATGCACCTGGCCAAACGCATCCTGCACATCCTGGGGCGGCAGGAGTCGGGACCGATTGATCGTGTGGCGGCTTTGCAGGTCAAGGTGGCGGCCTTGCTCCATGACGTGGGCCACGGACCCTACTCCCACTTGTTCGAGATCATTTTTGGCGCAGCCGTCAACCACGAGGCCCTGGGGTGGCGCATCGTGGCAGAACCAGGTTCCGTGCGCTCGATCATCAGCCGCCATTGTTGCCGGTTGGGCCTGGACGAGGAGACTTTCTTTCATGGCCTGCGGGCTGTATGGGGGAAGGATGGGCGTCTGCATCCCCAGGAGGCGCGCCACTTCGGGCGTCAGGTGATCTCCAGCCAACTGGACGCCGACCGGATGGACTACGTGTTGCGGGACGCCTATTTTACCGGTGTCGCCTACGGGCGTTATGACCTGGAGTGGCTCCTGCACAGCCTGCGGTTGTGTACCGTGGCGGGGAGTCCACGCCTGTGCGTGGACATCACCCGGGGGCCGACCGCCCTGGAGAGTTATATCGCAGCCCGCGACAACATGTACCGGCAGGTCTACCATCACAAAACGATCCGGGCCATGGACTCCCTGCTCATGCACCTCTTCGCCGTTCTGGTTTGGGGGCGGGAGCTGCTGGGGGAGTATCCGCCGGGGACGCCTTCGGAGTTGGTCCGGTTTCTTGACGCCGTCCGGCAGCCGGGCGCGCAACCTTTGCCCCTGGATCTCTTCCTGGCGCTCGACGATGCTGTCGTGGATTATGCCGTCAACCATTGGGCCGAACATTTGCCGGAGACGCCGCTCCCCTGGGGAGAGTTGCGCTGGAAGAGCCGGCTGTTCCGGGATCGGAAACCCCTCTATCGTCGTCTGTACTGGTGCACGGTCGATCCCAGGGATTCGGGGCAGACCATTCGCTCCGACGTGATCCAAAGCCCGGAAGCGGCCCATGCCCTGGAGCGGTTTTTTCGCGCCCATGACAACACGGCATTGCCCGTTGAGTGGCCCGAGGGGGGGGCGCCTCGCCAGATTCCTTTGCGCTTTCTGGTGCGGGTGGACAGCGTGGAACGGACCCCCTACGCCCATTTGCAGTATGCCGCCGATTTGCAGGATCCGGTCTTTGTCCTGGACGGATCCAGCCAGGCTGTGGCAGCGGAAGATGCCTCAACCCATATCAGCTTTTATGGCCACAACCGCCGTCGTCTGGTACGGGTGTTTGTCGATCCCCGGGGGGATCACGCCGTGGCCTCTCTGCTCAAGAGGGATTTTTGCCACCCTGATCTGGTTGTTGAGGTTCCTCGGGAGTAATGATTCAGCACCGGCAACGCATCGGGGTCCAGGGGGCTGGCTCCCTGGCGGGTCCAGGGCAGCGC
>JADGBZ010000156.1 GCA_015231175.1 Magnetococcales bacterium
GACCGATCCACAAAAACCTGTTGCCTGGGCCTGAGAATCATCCCCTGTCTCCCTGTTTACTGCGCCCACGTCGGGCGGGCGAAAGTGCCACCAGCGTTCTGCGCCTGGGCAGGTGCCTGCTGCTGGGACTGATACCCGTTGGTGGCAGGCACCTGCTGTTGGGGCTGAAACCCGGTCGGTGCCGGAGTCTGCGCCTGGGGTTGCGCCTGCGTCTGAAACGCAGCCTGGGGTTGTGCCTGCGTTTGAGAGGGAGCCTGCGCCGCTGCCTGGAACACAGCCGAAGCCTGTGCCGCAGGTTGAAAAGTGGACGGACCCTGTACCGGAGGTTGAAACCCGGACTGGGCATGACCGCCTCCGGCCGCCGGACGGAACGAGGTGGAGGGTTGGAACCCTGCCGCCGCCGGGACTGCCCCGGATTGGAAGGTGAAATACTCCTTATGGTCTGGAGTGACGGCAAACTTGATGACATTCTTGGGCTGATCATTTTGATCTTTCTCCACATCAATCTTGGCCAGAAACTCGATGCCATCCAGATCGGCAAACCCGCGAATGCGGCGGGCCTCCATGGCACGCGGGGTGGTATCCTTGTCCGACAGGCCGTTGGCAGAGTTGAGAATGCCGCGAATGAAAGCCCGCCCCATGTTGGCCCAATCGTGGCCTTTGGGACTGTAGAGGCCAATCAGGCTCCAGACCTTGCGTTTGGCAAATTCCCCCTGGGTCACCACAAACTCGCAGTTCAGATAGACCGCATCGCTCTCCTTGGCACGGGTGGCATAGCCCCCGGTCCAACCCTGAATGTGGTCGTCGAGACCTCCAGGCTTGATCGTCATGCGCACAGGCGCAACAACCCCCTTCGGAATAAGATCAAAGTTATTCTGCGCGTCGGCGTCATTGAAGTCGTTCCATGCTGGCATGTGAAAATCTCCTATGTGATGTCGTTAGTTGGTTGCGGTGTTGGCCTCGGCGGGAGCCGGTTGGCCATATTCAAGACGCTCCTGGATCGGGCGTACCGGGCCACTGATTTTGGCCATCAGACGCCCCAGGTGCGGTTCCTCAACGGTGGTCAAACGCCCGGAGCGGTCCTTGGCAGGAAAGCCCCAGGGGTTCATGGTCTGGCAGACGAAGGCCCGAAAAAGCTGCCCGGTCTCGGTGGGCAGTTCCGCCATGGTGATCACCTGGTCAACGATGCCCGGCAGCTCCAGGCCGGTCTTGCTGCCCTCGATCTGGGGAGCGAAGAACCGCCGGTTGAAATCGTCGAATTTCTCGTCCAGGATGCCGATGAAGAGAATGTTCTTGCCCCTGGTGTGCTGGAGATGCGTCAACCAGGCAATCATCTCCTGGCCATGCAGCCCGTAGGCCCCGCGCAAATCCGGTTTGCCGGTCTTTTCGCTGAACGCCTGCGGCTGCCCCTTGCACCAGTGGAAGCAGAGCCGACCGGCCACGGTCAACGAATCGACGAAGATGGTCTGGTATTTATCCAGGATCCTGGGATCTCCGAACTGGGCACAGACCGCGTCATAGTGGGCTTGGCTGAAATACTGATCGTTGCGCAGGGCTGGGTTGGGGCCACCGATGAAGACCGCAAAATTCCGGCACTCGTCCCAGGTGCGGGGACGGATGGTATCACCGGGCCACCCCTCCACTGCCAAGTCGCCCGCTTCCAGATCGAAAAACAGGGTGGTTGCCGGGTCCAGACTCCACAGCAGGGTGGTTTTGCCGATGCCCGATTTGCCGAAGATGCACGCCTTGATGCCACGCCGTTCGGCCATGCGTTGGTCAGCGGTAATGATGGGAAGTCCGCTCATCATGCCACCTCCTGCTCGCGCAGGGTGAGTTTGAAGGAGGGCTTGCCCGCCTTCACCGTGCGGGCCGGTTCGAACACCCGGCGGATGCTGTCCGGCCAAGAGGTATATTTCCTTTCGGAAACCTCCAGAGATGTCTCCACGTATTGACCAGGGTCGTCACCAGCCTCCCGGATGGTCTGGACGATCCCGGCCAGCTTGCCCTGGTCCCAGGAAGGACGTTTGGGCAAATCCATGGCGACATCCACATCGCCATCCTGGAAACGGATCAGGCCGAAATCCTTCCCGGTCTCCTGCCGGATGGTGGTGGCCCGGTCGCCAAAACGGCGCACGAGCACCCCGTCGAGCAGGTCGCTGACCAGTTTGGTTTGGCTCATTGCCTCAGCCACCTCTTTCTGGAGACGGGCCAGTTCGCTGGCGGGCAAGGCGGCGACATCGCCCAGAGGCATTTGTCGCAGTTGATTGAGTGTAACTGGTTGGTCCATTTGTATCCTCTCTGTTGTTTGGTTGTTCTTGTTGACGCTACCGCCGTTTGACGCTCTTGATCAGAAACACCAGGTCGCTGAGACGGCTCTCGAATGTGTTCAGGGTCTCCATTTGGAAAGCTCCGGGGTCGGTCGCCAGGTTGTTCTCCAACTCATCCAGTATGGCTTTCAACGCCACCCCCCGATTGCTCTGCCGGACCGGGTCCGCATTGATCTCTTCCAACTGATGCCCGAGGTAGATGCACCGCTCCTCTGCCTCCAAAGCACGACGTTTCCAATCCTCCAACTCGGCCATGAGACTGGCAGGGGTCGGTGCCATCTCGGATGGACTGGATTCCAATTCCTTGATGCGTGCCTTGAGGGCGGTGCGCTCCTTGTTCAGGGTTCTGATCCGCTCCTTCTGCGCCAATGCCTCGCCAGACACATCCTTGTACATGCGCTTCCAATCCACAGAACCATTGGGAACGGGTGAATCGCCGGTCTCTTCCTCACCGGACCGACTGGGGGTGGTCACCTGTGGGCGGCTGGCTTCCTCCTTTTGACGGACGACCTCACGAATGCTGCGGGCCTTGCCATCCAGAACCGCCCGCACGGCTGCCTTCTGCTCCGATTCCTCCAGACTGGCGAGAGCGTCCAGTTCCAGGCTGTTGTCAGCAATACTTGCCACATCGCGGATGGAGTCCCGGATCTCCTGGCTGATATTGTTGGCGCGGCGGACGGCCTGTTGAATGCTACGTGTGCTGGATCCTGTTTTTTGGGCTGTCTCGACTGAGAACGCAGTTGTTGCGTTCTCAGTCCGCGCTCTGGTTCCAACCCCATTTTTTCCACCACCACAGGCACCATTGCGTGCTTCCGGGTGCATCATCTCGTACAGGAACTTGCGCTCGGCCAGATGTTCGGCCCGCTCCAAATGGGTCAGATCAGCCCGGCACAGGTTCTCGTCAATCTCGGCCAACCGCTGGTCCACATCCGAACCGGTGCCAATGGTGGCGGTCTTCATCGGTGGCCCCAACCCAGCCCTGCG
>JADGBZ010000157.1 GCA_015231175.1 Magnetococcales bacterium
AGGAAGGGCGCAGCCCTTCCTCCTGGACCTCCATCCCAGTCTTTCAATCGTTTTTCAGGTGTTGCATGACCACTGACGATTTTCCCTTCCCCCTGGAACCCGCCATCACCCTGCGTGACCCCATGACCGAATTTTTGGGCGCAGGCTCAGGCCTTTTCACCTACAATTTTGCAGATGTCGTCAAACTGGCCGGGCATGCCTGTCCCACCGTGGCCGGGGCTTTCCTCATGGTGGTGCGGGCGCTGGAGCTGCTCTACCCCAACGACATGCCGGAACGCGGTGATGTGGCCATCGTCATCCCCGGTCTGCCGGATCAGGGGGTCCACGGGCCGATCAGCCAGGTGTTCACCCTGGTGACCGGAGCTGCGGGGGAGAACGGCTTTCATGGCCTGGGCGGACGTTTTGTCCGCAAGGATCTGTTGCGGTTCGACACTTCGTCCACACGGGCAGGCCCCTGGTATTGTTTCCGGCGCCTGTCCAATGGCAAATCGGTCTATCTGAGCTACTCTCCCCAAGCCATTCCTCCGGATCCCGGCATGAGTCAGGATATGGAGCTGGTCGTCGCCGGCCATGCGGATGCCGCGACCCGGGAACGTTTCAAAACCGCCTGGCGGCAACGTGTCCAGATGATTCTGGCCGACGGGGGCCGTCGCACCATTCGGCAACGGTGAATTGTCATGCAAGAGTCTCCTCGTCCCCCATCCGGCGTCCACGCCTACCACATGCGCAGCAAACATTTGCCCCGGAACTATGCCGCCGGGCCGGGGTATATCGACTGGGAGACCCAACCCGACCCTTTTCGGCGTTATGCCGGCGCTCCGGTTTTGTCGCTCCCCCTGGGGGCAGACGGGCTGAAGACGCTGTTTGCAGCGCTCTACCGTCCCGGGCAGGTGGCTCCGCATCCTCTCAATGGGGAGAGTGTCGCTTTGTTGTTCGAACTCTCCCTGGGTCTGGCGGCCTGGAAGGAGTATCAGGGGGTGCGCTGGGCCCTGCGCTGCAACCCGTCCAGCGGCAACCTGCACCCCACGGAGGGGTACGCCATTCTGCCGGCCCTGGCTGCCGACTGGCCGGAGAGCGCCTTCACCCGTGCGGCCCAGGGGCCTCTTGCCGCCGGGATCTACCACTACTCCAGCCGGGACCACATTCTGGAGGCGCGGCTGCTCCTGCCGGCATTGGGCGAGCATCTGCCCCGGGACACCTTTCTGGTTGGCCTGAGTTCCATTCATTGGCGCGAAGCCTGGAAATATGGTGAGCGCGGTTATCGTTATTGTCAGTTGGATGTCGGCCATGCCGTGGGGGCTGTTCGTTATGCGGCGGCGGCTTTGGGGTGGCGCGCCACCATTCTGCTCGACCCGGCAGATGCCGATGTGGCCGGCCTGCTGGGACTGGGGCAGAGTTCTGTTCCGAATGCCGAGCCGGAACATCCCGACCTGTTGTTGTTGATCCAGGCGGATTCCGGCGTCCGGATCCACTTTCCCCGCGACCGGCTGGACACCATTCTGGCGGCGTCCCGATCCCTTGCCTGGCAGGGGCGTCCCAACACGCTCAGCCGGACGCATGCCCATGATTGGCCGGTTCTTGACGAGGTTGCCGTTGCCGCTGCCAAACCGATCACCTCCGAGGGTATCTGGCGACCGGAGCCGCTGCCCGAACTGGTGTCACTGGCTGATGATCGGACGGCGGCGGTGCTGATTCGGCGACGGCGCAGTGGGCAGGCCTATGATCCCGACGCCACCCTCTCCCGCGATGCCTTCTACCGCATGGTGGATCGTCTTCTCCCCCGGCGGCAGACCCCCCCCTGGGATGCATTGCCCTGGCAACCGCATCTGCATCCGGTTTTTTTGGTGCATCGGGTCACCGGCCTGGAAGCAGGGGCTTATATTCTGGTGCGGGACGCCTCTGCCCAAACGGCTCTGGAAGCCGCCATGGCCCAGGAGTTTGCCTGGGAAAAGCCCCCCGGCTGCCCGGAACATCTCCCCCTGTTTATGTTGATGCAGTGCGACATGCGGGAGCAGGCCAGGGAGTTCTCCTGTCATCAGGAAATTGCTGCCGAAGGTATTTTCAGCCTGGGCATGCTGGCCGAGTTTGCGGCCCCTCTCCAGGAGGGGAGTTGGCTCTATCGGCGTTTGTTCTGGGAGGCCGGCATGCTGGGGCATCTCCTCTATCTGGAGGCCGAAACCTTGGGCCTGCGCGGCACCGGCATCGGCTGCTTTTTCGACGATCACTTCCACGATTTTTTAGGCTTGGAAGGGGATTCATTCCAGAGCCTGTACCACTTCACCGTGGGCAAGGCCGTCGAGGACAACCGGTTGATCACCCTGCCGGCTTATTCATTCGAGCGGGATTTTCATGAAGGGGAGCAGGAGGGGGGGTGATGCAACACCAGGCGATGCTTCGTCACCCTCTTTTGTGGAGCGACAATCATGTCAGGTGTGTTGCTTATTGGAGCCGGTGGCTTGGGGGTTGCTGTCTCTTTGGGTCTGCTCGGCACTGCCGTGCAACGTTTGGGGGTGGTGGATCCTGATACTGTTTCTCTCTCCAATCTCCAGCGGCAGGTTCTCTACCAGACCGGTGATCTGGACAAGCCCAAGGTGACTTGTCTGGTGGATCACCTGCTGGCCCGGCGTCCTGATCTGGAGGTTGTGGCATACCAGGCCCGTCCCGAAAGTGCCGCAGCCATTGCCGACCTGGCACGGGATTATGATCTTTTGGTGGATGGTTCTGACAATTTTCCGACCCGTTTTGCCGCCAACGATGCTGCTGTGATGTCGGGCAAGCCGCTGGTCCACGGAGCGGCCACCGGCTTCAGGGGGCAGGTGATGAGCATTCTGCCGGGGCGTTCGGCCTGTCTGCGTTGCTTGTTTGCCGGTCCTCCCCAGGAGGCGGGCCCTACTTGCCGGACCCAGGGGGTATTGGGCTCCTTGGTGGGGGAGGTGGGGTGGTTGATGGCGTCGGAGGTCTCTTGCTGGTTGGCTGGGGGGGATGGGCGTCTGTTGGATCGGTTGTTGACGATTGATGTTTTGACAAATCGTCGGCGGATTGTGGTGTTGCGCCGGCAGGTGGATTGTGTGGGGTGTGGCCGGGATACCACGAAAGCGGGGGCGTGACGCTTCAACACCCCTTTGAGAAAAACTTGGACATGTTTGATAAAAACAACACCCCTTTGAGAAAAACTTGGACATGGAAGCCTTTGCCAGGGCTTCGCCCCGAACCCCACCAGGTGAGAAAAACTTGGGCATGGAGGCCTTTGTCAGGGCTTCGCCCCGAACCCCACCAGGAGGAAGGGCGCAGCCCTTCC
>JADGBZ010000158.1 GCA_015231175.1 Magnetococcales bacterium
CCTGGTGGGGTTCGGGGCGAAGCCCTGACAAAGGCTTTCATATCCAGGCTTTTTTGGTCCAATCCTTTCTGGAAAGGGTGCCGAATCGTTGCCATATCACAAACTGTTGCCATGGCCGAACGGTAGCAGGCTACCAAGCGTTGTCACGGCAGCAAAGGCAGGCCCAGTTCGGCGAGGAACTGGTTGTGGCGATCTTTGGCCTTGCCGATCTTTTCTTCGGCAGTCACGAGGTCTGCATGCACTGCGGCAAGATCGATCTCGTCCACCGCCGTGTCACCACCGCCCACCACGGCGACATCGACCCCCTTGAAAAAGAAGCCATCGCAGGTGGCACAGGCGGAGACGCCAAAGCCGCTGAGGCGTTTTTCCGCCTCAATGCCCAACCATCGCGCTGACGCGCCCGTGGCAATGATCAGGGCATCACAGGTATAAACATCTCCGCCATCACAGGTGAGCTTGAAGGGGCGTTGCTGGAGATCCACCTGGGTCACCAGGTCAAAAATGATCTGGGTGCCGAACCGTTCCGCCTGGGCCTGCATTTTTTGCATCAGCTCCGGTCCCTGAGTACCGTGCTCAAAGCCAGGGAAGTTGTCCACCTCCGTGGTTGTGGTGAGCTGTCCGCCGGGTTGCATGCCCTGGATGACGACAGGTTGGAGATTGGCCCGTGCCGTGTAAATGGCCGCCGTATAGCCAGCCGGACCCGATCCGATGATGATCACCTTGTGGTGCTTGTTTGCAGGCATGGATAACCCTCCCTGGGCTGTGGGTGGAGATCGATTTGTTTTGGACCTGTCCGGTCGTTACTCCCCTGGATCCTGATTTGTCGGGATCTCTACGCAGTCAGGTGCGGAAACGGATGCTCTTCGAGTATAACATACACTCTGGATAACCCAATGGGCGATGCAACCCTGGCTGCGAAGCAGTCGCGGTCCAGCGGTGCATGCCCATGATTTGCAGAGAGATCGCCATGGGCATTACGGTTTATAACACCCTCACCCGGCGCAAGGAACCCCTGGCGCCTCGCGTCGCCGGTCGCCTCGGCATTTATGTGTGCGGCATGACGGTTTACGACTACTGCCATATCGGTCACGCCCGGGTCATGGTCGTTTTCGATACGATCGTCCGGTTTTTGCGGGCCACCGGGCTGGATGTCACCTATGTGCGCAACTTTACCGATATCGATGACAAGATCATCCGGCGCGCCGAAGAGACCGGGGTGACGCTGAACGAGCTGACGGCGCGATTCATCGCGGCTTTCCACGAAGACATGGCGGCTTTGGGGGTGGATCGCGCCGATGTGGAGCCCTGCGCCACGGCTCACATGACCGAGATGCAGACCATGATCGGCCAGTTGCTGGACAAGGGGCTGGCCTATGTCGGCGATGGGGATGTCTATTATGCCGTCGATCGTTTTCCCCGCTATGGGGCCCTCTCCGGCAAGGCGTTGGCTGATTTGGCCGCCGGCAGCCGGGTGAGCGTCGATGCCCGCAAGCAAAACCCGCTGGATTTTGTCCTCTGGAAGGGCGCCAAACCCGGCGAGCCCCGGTGGGACTCCCCCTGGGGAGCGGGGCGACCCGGTTGGCACATCGAATGTTCCGCCATGAGCACCCGTTATCTGGGTGAATCCTTCGACATCCATGGTGGCGGCTTGGATCTTGTTTTTCCTCACCATGAAAACGAAATCGCCCAGACGGAAGGGGTGACCGGCAAGCCGGCGGTCGCCTACTGGTTGCACAACGGGTTCGTCAACGTTGTGGGGGAGACGGGCGAGCGGGAAAAAATGTCCAAAAGCCTGGGCAATTTCATGACCATCCGCGATCTTTTGGCCCGTTATCCGGGTGAAGTGATGCGTTTGTTCATCCTCAACAGCCACTATCGCAGCCCGCTCGATTTCAGCCATGACCTGTTGACCGCAGCCCAGGCTGGGGTGGATCGCATCTACACGGCCTTGCAGGGGGCCGACACTCTCCTGGGACGCCCGCTGCCGGTCCAGGGGTCCGCCGCATTTGCCCATGCGGAACAAAAACAAGACTCCGAACAGGAAAGGCGCTTCCTGGCTGCCATGGAGGACGATTTCAACACGCCGCAGGCCTTGGGCATCCTTTTCGAGGTGGTCAAGGATTTGAACCGGGCGGTGGCGGCGGGTGACCGTTCGGGGAGCGAAACGGCGGCAGGGCGGGTGAGGGGGATGGGGCAGCTTTTGGGGATCGCCGGGCTTGCCCCTGCCCAATGGTTCCAGGCCGGTGCAGCCGTGGGGAGCGGCGAACCCAGCGAGCAGGAGATCGAGGCTGCCATCGCCGAACGGATTGCGGCCCGCCGGGCCAAAGAGTTTGCCAGGTCGGATCAAATCCGTGACGACCTTGCCCGGCGTGGGGTGCTCCTTCTGGACTCCAAGGAAGGAACGACCTGGAAAAGAAAAAAATGCTGATTTACGGACTCAACGCAGTTTTGACTCTGTTGCAGGATTCCACCCGGGGTGTCTCTGCCGTCACGATTTTGGATGGAAGCCGCAACCCGCGCCTCCATGAAGCGGCGCAGTTGGCCCGAAATCGACAAGCCAAGCTGCGTTTTGTCGACCGGGCAACCCTGGATCGCCTCTCCGACGGGGCGGTGCATCAGGGGGTGATCGCCCACGTTGTGTCCCGGGTGCAACCGCAATGGTCCGATCTGCTGGCGCAGGTGCCGGGAAATTCAACGGCGTTGCTTCTGTTTTTGGACGGTATCGAGGATCCCCACAATCTGGGGGCCATCCTGCGCAGTGCAGCCGCTTTTGGCGTGACAGCCGTGGTGCAGACCAAGGACCGTTCGGCGCCTCTGACGCCGGCGGCTGAAAAGGCGGCTGCCGGGGCCACCAACCATGTTGATCTGGTCCGCGTCACCAACCTGGCCCACTCCCTGGATGAGCTGCGGCGTCTGTTTGTCCCCATCTACGGACTGGTGGGTGAGGCCACAACGCCGATGTTCGATGTCCATCTCACGTTGCCTCTGGCCTTGGTCATGGGTGGGGAGGGGCACGGCCTGCGCCGCCTGACGCGGGAGAAGTGCGACCAGCTCCTGGCCATTCCCATGGCAGGCGGCGTCGGGTCGCTCAATGTCTCCGTGGCCACCGGGGTTGCCCTGTATGAGGTTTTTCGGCAACAAAATTCCGGTCAGATTAAGAAAGCCTGACGCATCGGGGTCCAGGGGGCTGGCTCCCTGGCTTAGTCCAGGGCAGCGCCCTGG
>JADGBZ010000159.1 GCA_015231175.1 Magnetococcales bacterium
AAAGGCTTTCATATCCAGGCTTTTTTTGAAAGGGTGCTGAATAGTTACGATTTTGGAATGCCAAACCAATTATGAAATTTTTTCCCGGTCAAATGTTTATTTTCCTGAAAATAGTGGTCGGTCCGGTCCAGCTTCCGACCGGATTTAATGGCCACGAAGACCATCCAGGCCAAAGCCGCCAGGGGGAGCAGATTCAAGAGTTCCATGCGGGGTATCTCCGTTGCAGACGTGAACTTCCATCCCCTGTGATAAAACACCCCCGGTCACAATTGCAACCGGGGGTGTCCATTTTCAGCAGATTTCAGCAGAACATTGGGCCAAGCGGCACTTACATACCCATGCCGCCCATGCCGCCCATGCCGCCCATGCCGCCCATGCCACCACCTTCGGGCATGCCGCCGGCGCTCTCCTTCTTGGGCAGTTCAGCCACCATGGCTTCGGTGGTGATCATCAAACCGGCAATGGAGGCAGCGGCCTGCAGGGCATGGCGCACCACCTTGGTCGGATCGATCACGCCACGTTGCACCAGGTCGGCATACTCCTCCTGGGCAGCGTCATAGCCAAAGCTGCCGTTGTTGTTCTCGGCGATCCGCGCCACCACGACCGAACCTTCGGCGCCGGCGTTGCCGACGATCACCCGCAAAGGTTCTTCCAGGGCACGGCGGACAATCTTGACCCCCATCTGCTGGTCTTCGTTGTCGCGCTTCACGGCATCGAGGCACTTCTGGCTGCGCAACAGGGCCACGCCGCCACCGGGAACAATCCCCTCTTCCACGGCTGCACGGGTGGCATGCAGGGCGTCGTCCACACGGTCCTTGCGCTCTTTCACTTCCACCTCGGTACCGCCGCCGACCTTGATCACCGCCACGCCGCCGGCCAACTTTGCCAGGCGTTCCTGCAACTTCTCCCGGTCATAGTCGGAGGTGGTCTCTTCGATCTGGGCGCGAATCTGGTTGACCCGGCCCTTGATGTCCGCACCAGAGCCTGACCCTCCCACGATGGTGGTGTCTTCTTTGGTGATGGTGATCGATTTGGCCGATCCCAGCATGTCCAGGGTGACATTTTCCAGTTTGACGCCCAGATCTTCCGAAGCCACGGTACCGCCGGTCAGGATGGCAATATCCTCCAGCATGGCCTTGCGCCGGTCGCCAAACCCGGGGGCTTTCACGGCGCACACTTTCAGGCCGCCCCGCAATTTGTTCACCACCAGGGTCGCCAGGGCCTCCCCTTCGACATCCTCGGCAATGATCAACAGAGGGCGGCTGGATTGCACCACGCTCTCCAGCACCGGCAGAATCTGCTGGAGTCCGTTGACCTTTTTCTCGACCAGCAGAATGTAGGGCTCGTTCAACTCCACGAGCATCTTTTCGGCGTTGGTCACAAAATAGGGCGAGAGATACCCCCGGTCGAACTGCATCCCTTCCACCACTTCCAGGGTGGTTTCCAGGCCTTTGGCCTCCTCGACGGTGATGACCCCCTCCTTGCCGACCTTGTCCATGGCCTGGGCAATCATTTTGCCGATTTCAAGGTCGCTGTTGGCCGAGATGGTCCCAACCTGGGAGATCTCCTCGGAGCTGGTCACCTCTTTGGAAACCGATTTCAGATGCGCCACCACCGCCTCGACAGCGGCATCGATGCCCCGCCGCAGATCCATCGGATTCATCCCGGCGGCCACCGACTTCATCCCCTCACGAATGATGGCCTGGGCCAATACGGTCGCCGTGGTGGTTCCGTCACCGGCTTCATCTGCGGTTTTGGAGGCCACTTCCCTGACCATCTGGGCGCCCATGTTCTCAAACTTGTTCTCCAGTTCGATCTCCTTGGCCACGGTCACGCCGTCCTTGGTAATCCGGGGAGCGCCCCAGGATTTGTCCAGAACGACATTCCGGCCTTTCGGTCCCAGGGTCACCTTGACGGCATCGGCCAGGACATTGACCCCCGTCAGCATCCTGCTCCGGGCGATCTCACCAAATTTGACTTCTTTCGCTGCCATTGTTTCGCTTCCTTTTCAATCCAATCAATTGTCTCAAGCCCGGCTCAGGCCTGCCCTCACTCCAGGATACCCATGATGTCGGTTTCCCGCATGATCAGCAGTTCCTTCCCATCGACCTTGACTTCACTGCCGGAATACTTGGCAAAAAGCACCCGGTCACCCTCTTTCACGCTCATGGGGCGCAGTTGGCCATCATCCCCAATGGCCCCCTTCCCCACCGCCAGAATACGCCCCTGAATGGGTTTTTCCTTGGCCGTATCGGGAATGATGATGCCACCGGATGTCTTCTCATCCTGCTCAATACGTTCGACGACGACCCTGTCATGAAGCGGACGAAATTTCGTCTTCATCTCCTCAACTCCTGAACTTTCTTAAATTTTTATCCAAACGGTCCACGATCCGGAATGTGCCCGCGTTCCCATCCCCCGGCTGGCCCCAAGGCCGCTATGCAACCCGGGACGTCCCTTTGGCACTCTCCGGGGTTGAGTGCTAATGTAGGCGCGAAAGAGAGGTTGTCAAGTGATCGTCACAAATTAAAATGATTTTTTGTATCCAATTCACCACCCGGCAACGCATCGGGGTCCAGGGGTCTGGCGACGGATAACGCATTGGGGTCCAGGGGGATGGCTCCCTGGCAGGGCCTTGGACAGCGTCCTGGTGGGGTTCGGGGCGAATCCCTGACAAAGGCTTTCATATCCAAGCTTTTCTTGAAAGGGGGGTGAACCTTGAAAAGGGGGTGAACGGTTGCTCTTTTAAAAACCTGCCATGCGTCCGTCATCTGGCGCAAAAAGACGCGCCAGATGACGGACCAAGGCCCGCCCCCTGGGCTTTTTTTGCAAACAGCGCAAAGAAAGCCTGCGAGAAGGGGGGGCGTACAAAAACAAAACGGGGCGCTGCCCCGGACCCCGCAAGGG
>JADGBZ010000160.1 GCA_015231175.1 Magnetococcales bacterium
TCCAGGGCAGCGCCCTGGTGGGGTTCGGGGCGAAGCCCTGACAAAGGCTTTCATGGATATTTATGTTGGATGATGAGGAAGGAGAGTGGGCGGATGGGTGGTGAGCCAGGGGCGCAATCTTCGGAAGATGTGTATGCATATGATGTGTTTTTAAGTTATAGCCGAAAGGATAAGAAGGCGGTTTTGAAGTTGGCGAAGCGGTTAAAGGATGACGGCCTACGGGTTTGGATTGATGTTTGGGCGGTTAGACCTGGAGCCCCGATTGTAACGGCCATTCAGGATGGCCTTAAACGTTCCCGGGTATGTGTTCTGGTTGTTTCCACTCATTTTGTCGGAGCGGCCTGGCCTGAAACGGAACTGAATACGGTTATTTCTCGTGATCCAAGAAATAAGGAAGGGCGTTTTGTCCCCATCGTTTTGGATGAGTGCCAAATACCTGATCTTTTAAGGCAGTATGCGCTGTTGGATTTCAGCCAAGAGGATGATGACGAATACCAACGCCTCCTGGCTGCCTGCAAGCCCCCCGTTGGCGCCATCCCCAGGACGTCCCCTCCCACGACGCACCCCTTTATAACGGTTCCCCCCAGGACACCCCCCCCTTACATTCCTTCCGGTGCTGCTCCACTCAACCCCCCCCTCCCTGGCTCTCCGCCAGCGGTTCAGATTCATATGGAAAATATGAAGATTTGACCTTTCAGGGTGTCACGCAGCGGCTGCGCCGGATTCCGCCCGGGCGGTTTTTGATGGGATCGCCGGAAGATGAGCCGGGCCGCTTTCCCGACGAAGGTCCACAACATGAGGTGACCATTGCCAAGGGATTTTGGCTGTTTGACACCCCCTGCACCCAGGCCCTTTGGCAGGCGGTGATGGGGGAGAACCCCAGCCGGTTCAAATCTCCGGATCGACCCGTGGAGCAGGTGAGCTTTGAGGATGTGCAAAAATTTTTGGAACAGATCAACCGCAAAGTGCCCGGGCTGGATTTGATTTTGCCGAGCGAGGCCTGGTGGGAGTATGCCTGCCGGGCGGGAACGACGACGGCCTTGTGTACCGGCGGTATTGAAATTTTGGGTGAACGCAATGCCCCGGCCCTGAACCTGATTGCCTGGTATGGGGGGAATAGTGGTCAGGGATTTGAATTGGCTGAGGGGGAGGATAGTAGGATGTGGCCAGAGAAGCAGTATCCCCACACCAAGGCCGGGAGCCGCCCGGTTAAATTAAAGGAGCCGAACCCTTGGGGTTTGTATGACATGCTGGGGAATGTTTGGGAGTGGTGCCCGGACGTTTGGCATGACTCTTACAAAGGGGCACCAACCGATGGTCGTGTTTGGGAGGGGCCGTCGGAGGTTGGCGTCGGGCGTGGAGGTTCCTGGTACGCTTCCGCCCGGTTCGAGCGGGCGGCGTACCGCGTCATGCCCAAAGTGGAGGTCCGCTTCGGGTTCCTGGGTTTTCGCTGTGCGCGAGCCCAAGCTTGAGCCCGGCCAGGCAGGCAGGAACTGCGGGTTGCACCGGTTGTCTGGTTGGTCCGGGCGCGTTTTTGGAGGAGGAGGCAAGGGTGTAGACGAGAATGAAAACAAAATCTTCGCTCAAAAACCTCTTTTTTCTCCTGTTGTTTGTTTATGTCGGCGCCTGTGCCTACCTTTATCTGGCCCAGGACCAGAAGATTTTCATGCCCACCACCCAGTTGGCGGGGAGTCCGTCCCAATGGGGTGTACCCTATGAGGAGGTCAACCTGACGGGTGGGGCCGGGCGTTTGCATGGCTGGTGGCTGCCGGGGGGTGGGGATGGTCCGGTGCTTCTGTTTTTTCATGGGAATAATCGTAGTATTTCCCTGTTGCCTGAATATGCGCAGTTGTTTCAACGGACAGGGTGGCCGACCCTCATGTTGGATTATCGGGGTTATGGGGAGAGTGTGGGCGAACCTTCCGAGGCGGGGCTTTATGCCGATGCGCAGGTTGCCCGGAATTATGTGACGGTCGTGCGGGGGATTGCGGCCAGGAGGCTGATTTATTATGGGCATTCGTTGGGTTCCGGGGTGGCCACCTGGCTGGCCGGCCAGGCGGAGACGGGTGGGGTGATTTTGGATGGGGCGTTTACCTCGGTCCCGGATCGGGCGGCGGAGATCTACCCTTATTTGCCGGTGCGTTGGTTGGCACGCACCCGGTTTGACAATCTTGCCCGCATGGCCGGGTTGCGGGTGCCGTTGTTGGTGATGCACAGCCGTGAGGACACGGTCATTCCCTTTCACCATGGGGAACAACTCTTTGCTGCCGCCCGTGAGCCAAAAACATTTCTTGAAGTGACTGGCCCACATGCCCACGCTTTTCCGCGTTGGCCGGGGGCGGTGGCGGCTTTGCAGGCGTTTGGCAAACGGGTGATGGCGGGGGTGTCGGGTGGCAGTTTGTGATGTCCATGAGAAAAAACGCAACCATGCACCACCCGGCCACGCATCGGGGTCCAGGGGGCTGATGAGAAAAAACGCAACCATGCACCACCCGGCCACGCATCGGGGTCCGGGGGGCTGATGGGCCAAGAGGCGTTCAGCGCAAGCTGAACCATCTCAACTTGCTGCTTGTCATGGGTTGGCAGGGGAGGGATACTCATCGGGAGAGTGTGCGGCGTATTCTGCATCGCGGGTCGATAAAGCCTGTATCGGATGCGTCGAACGGACTGCCATGCAAGGGGAAACAGGAGTCGATGCATGCGATTTTTGAATCCAAAAACCGATTTTGCCTTCAAGAAGATCTTTGGCTCCGAGGAGAGTCGTGATGTATTGATCGGTTTTCTCAATGCCATCCTCTCGTTGAGCCCCCCCGATCAAATTGCCGAGGTGACCATTCTGGACCCCTATTTGCCACCCATACCGCGTGGGCCCGGTCGGTGGTCGCACGGGC
>JADGBZ010000161.1 GCA_015231175.1 Magnetococcales bacterium
GAGTTTGGTAGGGCTGTGTGACCGCGATCAACCAAGAAGGGACACTACCCCTTTTCGATATACGGGCCAGCGAAACGTTGTGCCGTCAAGATGATGTCGTCAGCAATGCTCAGGAATTTGACGTGGGCAAAAACCGGGTGGTCAACATCCGATTCTGTTGTGTCAAAGATGAGATCCATGAGGGGACGGTGAATGGGGGGATCTCCACTTCTCTCCCCGGTGAGGAAGAGCCCAACGCGCAAAATTCCGATGTGCCGTGACATGGGCCGCACCCCTTCCATGACCCTTTTGCGCACATCTGCCAAAAGGATGGGATCCAATGGCAAATGGCGTTTCAGGCCGGTTTCCAGGTATCCCGTGACGGCGACGTAGCGGACAACATAGGACAGGGCGACAAACTTTCCAGCATAAGGCCAGAAACAGCCGGCATTTTCCTTGTCCCCAACATGCATCCCGGCCAGGTGTCGCGTGGCCTGCGTGAGCAGCCACATTTTGCCATTAATCATGTCCAGAAAATGGCGTGGCTCTGAACGGAGTTCTTTGGGTAGTGCTAAAATGATCGAGTCTGGTACAAAATGAGGGACCGAAAAATCAAGGGAGTCATCGAATTGAAAGTTTATTTTTTCGATAAGGTCGTATTCTTCATCTTTAATATTTTTAATATTTTCATTGCAATATTCAATAAAATGATCTATTTTTTCTGACGAAATGGCAGATACAGGTTCAGAATAACTAAGTATCACAATATTATCTTTGTTGTCTTCTAGATAATCATTAAGTGTAAAACGAGCGTTTGGTCCAATATTAACATCGTGGCCAAAATATGCCTCTATATCCAAGTCGCCGCAAACGCATATTTTACGCTCAGAATCGTTGGGATTGGTTAGTAAGGGTAATGATTTTTTAAGTTTTTCAGCTCGAAACCCGGTCAGGCAAACAGCATGTTTTTCATCTCTGTCTTTGCGATTGCCGATCACCAGGACGGGAAAGTCGCCAAACAGAAACGCAGTAGACAGAAGATTGAAATATTCCCGGCTGAACCTGCTGCCACGAACCCCGGTCAAGTCACCGCTGATGACCATGGGTACCAAACCTTCCTGATGCCGTATGGCTTCGGCAAGGTTGTTGGATCCAAGACCACGGGAGGGGAAGGTTCGTTTGCCGGCGGCGTGAAACTTGTTGGCCAGAATTGTGATGACAGGGCTGGAGGGGGTGGGGTAATGGCGATACGCCCTGGCTTGCAATGCACTCCAAAGGGCTTGGGAGGCGCAGGCTCCGGTCTGTTCCTGTTGTTGCCAACCTAATCCGCGTATATCCAAAGAAATGCCTAGAAAATGGGCCTTGTACGTCTGCGAAGTGTTGGTGATCCAAGGCCTGGAACACGTATAGGGCAGCAAGAGCCAGCGCAGAACGGTCCGACCGATGGGGGCATGGTGAAGTGGTCGTTTGACGATGTACCCGAGGTAGGACTCTTGCAGAAGCTCCAGAGCGACAGGATGACCGGCTCCTGCAAGCGTAACAGTCTTTCTTATCCAATCGATACCGTCGGTTGGTCCCCCATGAGTTGGCATTCCCTCAAACAGGTGAAAAAGTTGTTCTATATTAAAAAGTTCCTTGCTTTCATCCATACACAATGAACTGATTCCCCTGATCAACGTTTCCAAAAAATTCAGGCGTTGCAATTCAGGAAAATCCAGTTGTTGGTTACCTTGGCACAGGATATTCTGTCCCCAATCAGGTTTCGTCTTGCTGACGAGCCTGTCACGGTCAATCATTAATGTTTCCAGAATGGACCGCTCAAGTTTACGCCGCTCCGATAATTTTGAAATTTTATCGAAATTTTGTATGTTGGAAAATTTTTTGTAGATCGAATTGGTGGTATCATCTTTGTTAATTATATCAAAAAAAGATGGTATCGATGAAAATAGTGGTACCTGCTGCATAGGTTGGAATAACCGCCAGTGCTGCTTGCATAGTATATTTTAAATTGATCAGCATATTCCCAATCATAATAATTCTTCTCGCCTGCGACAATAGATGCGTTCATCCAATTTAAATAAACACGCAAATATCTACCTTGTAAATAATTCTTCCCTTCCTTGACTAAAAAAACACTCCGGGTTGGGGAGAATGCGGGACTTACCTTGGTCGTCGGTGTTCACCCAATTGAAACGAAAAAAATCAACTTCATGGGCACTGTAGCGGTTGACCGCATCACGCAGCCTCTGACTGAGGACTTCATCGTCAGGGAGTTCGATTTCAAGTTTTGTTTTGGGATTTGTCGTATCCTTTGCCATGATCCATCCTCTCACAGCCAACCGTAGCAAAGCCGCTGTCCGAAAAAAGTTTGCTCAACCAAGGGGACGTACTTGTTCCAACCGGGTGGAAATCGTCATTGAAAATTTCAGGACGGCATGTGCATGTAAGAAAAAATTTAAAATCTATGTCATGAACACAGAAAATGCCAACCATCTTGTCGTGCAAACAGGCTTCAGATCGACTCGTTTCAGGGCGGGCCGTGCGAGGGAGCAGATTCCTCTCGTGCCTCGCCCGCCCATGCCCCGAACGGGTGGAGTGTCTACCATGGTGGTCGCGATGCCGTCCAGGAAAAAAATGGGTCATGGCGCCTCTGCCGGCTGTGTTTGGCGGCAGGTGTGCCATAAAAATAATTAATAAATCCTTATGAGAAATCTCAATGTTGGCACGTTCCTTGTAGCAGAACCATTTGGACGAATCATTCGTTGACGGAACTATTCAACACCCGGCCACGCTCGGGGTCCAGGGGGCTGGTTCCCTGGCAGGGCCTGAGACGGTGTCCTGGTGGGGTTCGGGGCGAAGCCCTGACA
>JADGBZ010000162.1 GCA_015231175.1 Magnetococcales bacterium
GCGCAGCCCTTCCTCCTGGACCTCCATCCCAGTTTTTCAATCGTTTTTTTATGTCACGACAATATTGACCAGACGCCCCGGCACCACCACCGTGTTGCGGATGGTCTTGCCGGCCAAAAACGGCGTCACCCGTTCGTCGTTCAACACCTTGTTTTTTAACTCTTCACGATCCATATCCGGCGGCACGCCCAACCGGGCGCGCAGCTTGCCGTTGACCTGAACCACGATGGTGATCTCGTCACGAACCAGGGCTGCCGGATCGGTCTCCGGCCAATTTTGGTGGCACAAATATCCCTGCCCGCCCAAATCCTGCCACAACTCTTCGGAGATGTGCGGCACGTAGGGGTTGAGCAGGGTCACGGAGATCTCCGCCAACTCGCGCATGACGGCGGCAGCCTCCCCGTGCAACGCCCCTTCCAGGGTGGCCAGGACCAGCAGACCCTCATTGACCAGTTCCATGACCGCCGCAATGCCGGTGTTGAACTGGAATCGCTCCAGGTCAGCCGTGACCCGGGCCACGGTGACATGCACCTTGCTGCGCAGCTTGCGCAGGGCATCATCCTCCGGCATGGAGGTGGCGGGCTTGGCGCCGGGAGCACGGGTGGCAATCTCCTGGACCAGCCGCCAAAGCCGGTTGAGAAACCGCCAGGCCCCATCCACCCCGCTTTCGTTCCACTCCAGATCCCGCTCCGGCGGGGCGGTAAAGAGCATGAACAGACGGGCTGTATCAGCCCCATAACCGGCGATCAGATCGTTGGGATCAACGACGTTGTGTTTGCTTTTGGACATTTTTTCATTGCGCCCCACCTCCAGGACAGCGCCGCACTCCTGGCAGGCCGGTCCGCCTTCCGACTGGACCACCTCGGCTGGATAGCGCCAGCCATGGGTCGGACAACGATAAGTATCCTTGCGCACCATCCCCTGGGTCAGCAGCCGGGTGAACGGCTCGTCGCAACGAACCCAGCCCACATCCCGCAACGCTTTGTGAAAAAATCGGGCGTAGAGCAGATGCAACACCGCATGCTCGATACCGCCGACATATTGATCGACCGGCATCCAATGCGCGACCCGTTCCCGATCCAGAGGGGCGTCGTGGACATCGGGTGAACAGTACCGGAGAAAATACCACGAAGACTCCATGAAGGTGTCCATGGTATCGGTCTCGCGCCGTGCCGGAGCGCCGCAGCGGGGGCATGTGGTCTCTTTCCAGGTGGGATGGCGTTCCAGAGGGTTGCCGACCCCCTTGAGATCGACATCGCGTGGCAGGGAGACGGGCAACTGTTCCCGGGGTACCGGCACGACATCGCAAACCGGGCAATGCACCATGGGGATGGGATTGCCCCAATACCGCTGCCGGGAGATGCCCCAGTCGCGCAGACGATATTGGATCGTGGCGCGACCGATCCCCTGCTGCTGAAATGTCTCGGCAACTCTGGCCTTGGCGGACTCATTGTCCAATCCGGCAAAGGGACCGGAATCGACCAGAAAACCGGGTCCGGTATAGGCTTCGGTCATGGTCGAGGCCTCCAGGGAGAGACCCTGGGGCTGGATCACCACCCGAATGGGAAGGCCATGGGCACGGGCAAACTCGAAGTCCCGCTGGTCGTGAGCCGGAACGGCCATGACCGCACCGGTGCCATAGCTCATGAGGACAAAGTTGGCAATGTAGATCGGAACCAAGTCGTTGGTGATGGGGTGGATGGCCCGCAAGCCGGTGTCATAGCCCTTTTTCTCCAGCCGTTCCATGGCCTCTTCGCTGGTGCCGCTCTGCTGGCAGGTGCGAATGAATGCCGCAGCGCCCGGATCCTTGGCGGCCACCTGCGCCGCCAGGGGATGCTCGGCGGCGATGGAGCAAAAAGTCACACCCATGATGGTGTCCGGTCGGGTTGTGTAGACCGGCAGGGTCGCCTCCTCGCCGGCAATCCGGAAGGCAAACTCCACCCCATGGCTCTTGCCGATCCAGTTGGTCTGCATGGTGCGCACGGTTTCCGGCCATCCCGGCAGACGTTCGATCCCCTCCAAAAGCGCGTCGGCGTACCGGGTAATGCGCAAAAACCATTGGGAGAGTTCCCGCCGCTCCACCGCCGCGCCGCTGCGCCAACCCCGGCCATCGATCACCTGTTCGTTGGCCAAAACCGTCTGGTCCTCCGGATCCCAGTTGACCAGGGACTTTTTGCGGTAGACCAGATCTTTTTCATAAAGTTGCAGGAACAACTCCTGCTCATGACGGGCGTATTCGGGATCACAGGTGGCAAACTCTCGTTCCCAGTCATAGGAGAGCCCCATGGATTTCAGCTCCCGCCGCATGGTGGCAATATTTTCATAAGTCCAGTCGGCGGGGTGAATCCCCTTTTGGCTGGCGGCATTTTCGGCAGGCATGCCAAAGGCATCCCAGCCCATGGGATGCAGGACATTCTTGCCCCGCAAACGCTGATACCGTGCGATCAGGTCGCCGATGGCATAATTGCGGACGTGACCCATGTGGATACGTCCTGATGGATAGGGAAACATCACCAATAAATAAAATTTTTCCCGATCGGACGCCTCAACCGTGCGAAAGATTCGCTCTTGATCCCAAATGGCCTGCCACTTTTTTTCGATGGCCTGGGGATTGAATTTTTTCTCCATGTTTTTTCACGTTTCCTTGGCAAGGGCCCAACGGCACGGCAAACTCGCCGCGATCTTCCCTTCTTTTACCACAGGAGGCCGGAGCGGGGCAAAAGGGAGATGTTTGAAAGACCGGGGTGGTGATTCGGTCTTTTGGCCGTGTTTTTTGGGGGTGCGCCGTGCGGGTAGTGCCTTCGTTTGGTTGATTGCGATCAAACTGCCATACCAAACTCAAAC
>JADGBZ010000163.1 GCA_015231175.1 Magnetococcales bacterium
GAAAGCCTTTGTCAGGGCTTCGCCCCGAACCCCACCAGGGCGCTGCCCTGGACAATGAGACGTTCACGATCCAGCGCCGGTTGGAAAGTGGACCTTCCGGGGATCTGTTTTTGGCCCAGGATCGGACCGACGATGCCCTGGTTGTTTTGAAGCCGCTCCCCGAGACTCTGGTCCGGGATACGGATGCCTTTTTCACCCGATTCAAGCGTGCGTTTCACGGCTGTCAGGCCCTGCGGCATGACCGGATCGCGGCCTTGCGCGGGCATGTGTTCGACCGGGAACGGCAGCGCCATTTTTGGGTGCGCCTGCATGCGCCCGGCATCAATCTGGAGCAGTACCGCCTCGAACGTCCAGGGGGAAGGGTTGCCTGGGGCGAGGCCCTCGCCATTGGGCAAAAGGTAGCGGCCATTCTGGATTTTGCCCACGCCGCCACCCTGAGCCATCGCGCCCTCAAGCCGCAAAATGTCATCCTCTCCCCGACAGGGGGGGTGTGCCTGGTGGATTTTGGCATGGCCTATGCCATCCGCGACCTGGTCCATCGCCTGGGTGGCGAACTCCCCATCCCCTTTTTGGAAAAAAGTCATCCCTACACCGCACCGGAACAGTTTCTCCTGGAGCACGCCCCCGGGGAGTCTGTCCCACGGGCAGCACTGTACGTCCAGAGAAACGGTGTGCGACTGGTTGGCGGTGAACCTGGCCCGGCGGCGGACGTTTTTGCCCTGGGTGTCATGCTGTACGAGTTGGTGACCGGTCGGGTTCCCTTCACCTCCGCCCAGATCGCCACACTGGCGACGCCCCATGACAACGGAGCCCTCTCCGGTCTCGGGCTGCTGGCGACTTTGACCGAGGCGCACATTCGCCTCAACAACGGGGTCACCCCGGGTTTTGGTGCGCCTCCCCCCCTGAATGAATCCCGGATCCGGGTTTTTGCCCGGGCCTTGCACTGGCAACCCGAACAGCGTTTTGCCAGCGCAGGAGATTTCATGGCCGCCTTTGCCCCGGTCATGATCCCCAGGATCAGCACCGAATCGCCCGTTCCAGCCCGGGAGCCGCTTGCCAAAGCGGTGCCCGATCCATCCGACCAAATTCCGGAGAGGGCAGCCAGCGTTGCAACTCAATCATCCGAGTCGGCGCGGGAGGGGGGGGTCGGCGTTGCGCCCCATCCGCCCGAATCTCTTCGGGAGGGGGGTGTCGGCGTTGCGCCCCATCCGCCCGAATCTCTTCGGGAGGGGGGTGTCGGCGTCGCAACGAGTCCGCCCATTCCGATTCGGGACGCCGTGGTCAAGGCTGTACCGAACCCACCCCATCCGGCCCGTCCCGATTTTTTGCCCAGGGATCGTTCCGCAACAGAGATCGCTCGCAACCCGATGTGGGATCACGCTCCCCGGCATGATCCGTTTTCCCATCTGGTGGTGGAGCCGGATCTGCAAAACGATCGGCCCCTCCGTGGCGGACGAACCGGATTTTTTCGTCTTTTGTCCCGCATGTCCGTCCTTCTATTAGTTGTCGGGGGTGCGGTTGGGGCTTCGGTGCTGGGGTGGGCGGTCCACACGGATGATGCCAAAAATCGTTCCCGACAGCAGAGCATCGCCGAGGGTGAGGTCATGCTTGCCCGGACACCAGCCAGCAAAGAGGTGGACACACCTGGACAGGATGACCCCCTGCGCGCCGTTGCGGCAGTGACCAGTGTCCCGGAAGACCCGGGCAAAGTGGTTGCCCTGTTGGCCCTTGCCGACCGCGACATGCAGGCCATGCGTATGATGGCCACCTCCGGTGATCAGGCCCTGGGCCGCTATCAGGAGGCGCTGCGCCTGGATCCAGGCAACGCAGCGGCCCGGCAAGGGGTGAGTCAGGTGGCGGAGAAATATGCCCAGGTGGCCCAGACGGCCATCGGGCATCTGACGCGCATGGCAGCGGAGGGAGCGGTGCGCGGGGTGCCCGTCCGCGATGGGGATGGTGTGACCGTCGCCGCGTTGCGCACGGAACTGGAAGCGAAAACCCACGAAGTCGAACAGGAGCGCACCCGCGCCGATTTGTTGGAAAAACAGCTCCAGGAGGTCAAAGGGCAAATGGTGCGCCTCGCCGCCCTGGAAGAGAAACTCCAGGCCTGGGAGGCGGACAAGAATCGCCTTGCCGAGCTGGAAAAACAGGTGGCCGACAACCGTGCGCAACAGAAACGCATCCAGGAGTTGGAAACCCGCCTGGATGCAGCCCATGTCGCCCTGGCAAGGGTCAACGATCTGGAAAGACGTCTGCGCGAAGTCCAGGAACGCGGCGCCCCGGATCGTGCCAAAAAGGGGGTCGTGATGGCGGCTTTGCCCGTCCCGGCGCCCGGCTCTCCCAAAAGGGTCGTGATGGCGGCCTTGCCCGTTTCGGCGTCCGGCCCTCCCGATGCCGGGGCCATGCCGGAAGCCCATGAAGAGGGTGTTTTCTTCGTGCAACTTGCGGCCCATCGCACCGAGGAGAAGGCCCGAGGGATGGAGGAGTCCCTGCACCAGAAAATAGGTGGTTTGCCCGGTATGGCCTTTTCCCGGCAGATGGCCGAGGTTGGCGGCGCCACCTGGTACCGCGTGCGTACCGGACCTTTCCCCCAGCGTGAAGTGGCCGAGCAGGCGTTGCAGGAGATCAGGGAGCGTACCGGCATCGCCGGGATGGTCCTGCGACAGGGAGCGTGGTAGGGCCATGGATCATCGCTCGGCAACGCAGAGGATAACGAATTGGATGGATAACGAATCGGGGTCCAGGGGGCTGGCTCCCTGGCTTAGTCCAGGGCAGCGCCCT
>JADGBZ010000164.1 GCA_015231175.1 Magnetococcales bacterium
CCGGCTTGAACTCCACCGTGCCACTGGTGATGGTCCCATCCGTTTGACGTAGGGCCCAACCCATCTTGCTGCCCAAATCCAGGGTGAGGATTGCCCCTTCCCCTGGGGTGCCCTTGTGGGGCAAAGTTGCTACAGCCATTTCTACCTCCTGTCGTTTGTTCCTGTCGCGACCTCCCTTCCTACATGGCGGGTATGCGTGGGGGTATATATTATATACCCCACGCATACACGCGCGTAGGCAGGGGGTCCGCCATCCGCCATTGAAAAAAATATTATATATTTCAATATGTTGTCCGTGGCGGAAATTTTCCGCCACGCCCGCCATGGCGGGGTGTTTACCACTTGCAACTTATTGATATTATTCAATTGCAAGATTTGCGTGGCGGATAATTTGCCCGCCATGGCGGAAAATATGGCATATACATCCGCCATTGTGTATTTACTCATATACACCGTCCGCACCATGCTCAAATGTCCCACACCCTCTCGCAAATGGTCCATCCGGCACATCCAGCCATTTTGGTTCACGAGATCCAGAAGCAACTCCTTTCACCAATCGACGATCATTCAGGAGGTATTGAACCAGATCCCTCAATTTATCCCGACCAACATCATGGAGGACTTCTGGCAGCCTGTGCCGTTGTTGGTACACACCTGTTCCGCCATAATGCGTAAATGGTTGTCCATTACCGGCGGCCTGCTGAATAGCGGTAATCAGTAAAGTTGCTAACTCTGGATCAAAACTTGATTTGGTTGCATCAGAACGCAGCTCTGTTGTCCGATCCACCAGAAGCCCGGTTGTGCGGTTGCGCACGTAGGTGCGGACGGTCTTATCGGTTGGCCAGTTGCTTTTGACGATCGCCCCCATAAACACTGATTCTCGTTGATATTCTTCGCCAAGCTGTTGGCATGCCTTTTCTGCGTCATCGTTTTTTGGCGACCACAAGGCATAACTCCAGCGCCCACTATCGACCAGCGATGTGCTGCCACGGATGGCCTCTCTGGCGTCAGTGGCGCTCAGGATTGGCCGGTTGCCGACCTTTTTGAAATGATGGGTTGCCAGCACTGTTGCCCCTGTCTCTGCAGCCAGACGCCCCAGGGCAGCGAAAAACATGCTTCCTGCCGCTGGATCGGCATTGACATCAGCACTGGTAAAGCTCTGCAGGGGATCGATAACCAGCAACCTCAAATCTCTGATAGCCAACAGTGCGTCGCGTAACTCTTCAAATTCCTTTGTAAAGGAAAATCCTTCGCGCCCATTGGCGATCAGGTTGACCGGACCACCGTTGTTTGGCAGGGGGTATACAATCAGTCGGGAAGGATTCGACATTTCAGGGGCAAGTGCCTGTACTCGCCTGTGGATCTCATCTTGATCATCCTCAGCAGTCAATACCACCGCCGTGCCAGATACCGGCTCAAGTGGCCCACCAAATGCTGTCTGAGGCATGAATGTTCCTGGTTCAGCGCTGGCCACCTTAATGGCCAAATCAAGTGCCAGCATGCTTTTTCCTGCTCCACCGATAGCGGCAATCATGCCGGGCACAGCCAAAGGCAATACTCCACGAATCAACCATTTACGCTCTGGTGGACGGCCAACGTATCGGTTATACGTCCAATCCAGCAGATTGAACCGACCGGTTTGGAGTGCGGTTGCGTGGGAAGGTTCCTGGCATTCGACCTGAGTCAAAAATGCATGAATATCCATCCCTTCTGCGATGGCGTCAGCGGCATCCCATTTGGCCGGTTTGTTTGTGGGTGGGATCAGGATTGATACAGAACGGCACCCGATGTTTCGGCATGCCGTTGCAACAGTTTGGGCATAGTCCCAACCTGGGGCATCTTTGTCTGGCCAGATCAATACATCCTTGCCAGACAAAGGCGTCCAATCCGTTTTCTCTGGTGGAGATTTGGCCCCTTGCATAGTGGTTGTGGCCTGAAACCCTGCCGAAATCAAAGCGGAAGCGCACTTTTCACCTTCAACTACAATTACGCTTGGCGCAGCGATGATTCCTGGAATGTTGTATAGGGGGCGTGGTGTGGGCGCCTGGCGACGCCTGGCAAGCACATCCCATGGACGAAATTCTTTATCACCACCGGGAGGGTCATAGCGATAGACGCACGCGATCAGTTGTCCATTGCGGTCGTGATAGTCCCATTTACCGGTTATTGGTCCCAACTCGTCCATAGATGGAGTATGTTTTGGCGTTGGTTTTGCGGCTGTGTAGTTAGATGCTTCCCCAAGCCAACTGGCTATATCTTCAACAATTTTCTGAAAATCTCTTTTGCTGTCTTGGTGATTGACGGCAGCCCAAAGGTCAATAATGTCACCGCCTTGTCCGGCAGCGTGGTCAAACCACATTCCAGCCTTGGAACCAGTGAGTTCCACCTCCATACTATCACCAGGATTTCCTTGCACATCGCCGACATAGAGCTTTCCATGACGGATTCTACCGGCTGGCAGCAGGTAGTGAATTACTTCAGCGGCGCTGTCTTGTAGGCGTGATTTTATCTGTTCGGCAGATAGTCTGTCGGCTGATTTTGATGATTGCTGACCGGTGGCTGAATTGAAATCCATCCAGATGATATTGTTGATAGCACTGCCTACCGCTGTTGGCTTGCGGCGTTGACTCCCGCAATTGCTGATTTGACTCCCGCCATGGTTGAAATCAAGACCCTGGTCCGCACCCTCCAGGGCACCACCCTCCAGGGCACCACCCTCCAGGGCACCACCCTCCAG
>JADGBZ010000165.1 GCA_015231175.1 Magnetococcales bacterium
AGAGAAAATTTACGCCACATCAGGCAATTAGGTCAATGTCGGGCACCACCAAAAAGCGGATCTTGCTGGATCAGCTTCCCAGGATTCTGAGCGGCTATGGTAAAACCTTTGCCAACTACAGTGCCGATAATCCGGCATCCGTGGACAGTCACCTCTCCTTTATTCCAGGCTCCCCCGCAACCGCTCCAAAAAACGGGTGAAATCCTTCTCCTCCCCGGGATCGGACCCCTCCGGCGGCGGTGTGCTCTCCACCCCCCGACTCCCACCTTCCGCCCTGGACTCTTCCTGCAACTTTTCATCCTCATCTTCGATGGCTTCCAGATAGGTTGCCAGCAACTCCGGAAATTTTTCTGTAAAGAAGAAGACCGCATCCCGGGTTTGCTCCATGCCATCCATGCTCTCGCGGATGGCCGTCGCCAGCTGGATGAAGGGTTCGTCCAGCGTTGCCAACTCCGCAGAGACACCCATGGAACTTTTTTGCACCTCCTCCACCCGGTGGGTCAAATCCACCACTTTTTCCATCAACTCCTGGCTGGAGAGGGAGAGTCCTCCTTCCACAGCCGTGCGTATCCCCTCTAGAGCCCCCTGCACCGGCGCCATGCGCACATCCGCCAAGCCGTCAAGCCGCGCAAAGAGGGCCGCCAATGCCTCCTGAAATCCTCGTTTGCGCTCCATCTCCTCGTTGGCGTGCTGCGCCTCGATCTGCCGACCCATCTCTTCCAGCCTGGCCAGCAACGCTTGCTGGGCAGGCAGGTTGCGCTCTTCCATCGCCTCCCGCAGCCAGGCCAACCCCTCCCGCACCGGCCCGGAAACCTCTCCCAACACCCCCTCCACATGCCGGGTCAGATCGGCCAGCATCCCCCGGAAAGCCTCTTTCTGCTCCCCCTGGCCCCGCTCCACCTGCTCCTGGAACAGGGTGGTCAAGGTCAGCAACAGATCCTCCGCCGGCGCTCCAGCCCCCCCGCGCAACTGCTCGACCAACCGGGTTATGGTCTCGGGATGCAAAAACACCGGGCGCTTCTCCGCCTCCAGCCACACCTCCCGCATCTCCCGAACATGCTGGCCCAGCCCCGTCGCCCACCCCGCCGCAACCTTCTCCTCCCATGCTCCGGTCAGCTCCAACAGGGTATCGCGCACCTTCTGGTCGCTGTCGGTCCAAAGCCGGGTCTGATTCTCCCGCAGTTGCAGCTCCAGACGCTCCATCCCCGCCTGAATGAGCCGTTCCATCGCCGGCAACGCATCCCCCGAGGCCTGCTGACCGGCCCGCATCCGCTGCAACAACTCCTCCTGAAGTTGCCGCACCATCCGTTGCAACTCCCGCTGCCCGGCCACCACCGCCTGCCCACTCTCCTCCCAGGCGGTCTGCAACATCTGCCGCAGAGTCTCGGCATCGACGCCACGCTCCTCCGGCACCAGCATGCGCATGGCCTCGCTGATCCGGGCGCCCATCTCCAACGACAACCGGTTGTGGGTCTCCTGGAGTGTCCGTTCCAGGCGGGCCATGTTCTCCTCTTGCAACGTCCCCGCCAGGCGGGTCACGATACTCTCCTCCCGCAGGGCGCTCTCCAGCCGGGCAACGCTCGCATCGGGTTTGGCACTCTCCGCCCCATGGGTTGCCTGCGCCACCGCCTCCATCCCCAGCAAAAGATCGGAACGCAGTTGCAACACCATCTCCTGCACTGCGACACGCTCCTCGGCCATGGCTTGCAGACTCACCGAGCGCATCCCCTCCATCACCTCCCGCCACCGTTCGCCCTGGATCTTCTCCGCCTTGCCCCGCTCTTCTTCCAGACGCTCCATCCGTTCGAGAGCGATCTGGAATACCGTCCCTACCTCCCGCAAACGGTGCGCCTCCTCCATGATCCCCCGGCGTAACGCCTCGGCCCGGTCACGCCACGCCGCCTCGGTGGCCAGCAGTTGCGCCTCGTTGACACGCCCCTCCTCGGTCCGGGTCATCTGCAACGTCTCGCCCAGTTGATCCAGACGCCACACCAATTCGTTCAGGCGCGTCACCTCCCGCTCTTCGCGAGCATGCAACGCCTGTTTGATCCCCTCCAACAACTCCCGCAGGGTCTCCTGCCCAGCCACCATCTCCGGTATGCCCACGCGAGTCTCACCCTCCGGTGCAGAGACCGCCTCCCGTGACCCGGGCGGGGATTCATCTTCCCTCCCAACCGCCGCATCATGCACCCCGGCTGCCGCTGCGAAGGTTGATACGGACTCGGGCTCCCGGACCACCTCCGGCGCCTGGTTTGGCACCGTGGCCGCCGCCGACAAGACCTCCAGCGCCTCCTGCACAACCGTTGCGTTCAGTTGTGCCAGACGGGCGCTCTCTTCCCGCATCCAGGCCTTGACCGGCTCCAGGGATATCTCCCGTTCCCCGTCGCTGCGACTCGACAACAGGACCAGGAGCTGATCCAACCTGGCCACCAGGGGTTCCAACGCTTCCGCCGGCGCCACCGGGCTCTCCGCCGCCGGTACCGCCGGGTTCATGGTCGCCGGCGCCGCCGGATTTTCGGCAAAATACCGCCGCATCTCCGTCAGGGCCTGTCGCCACTCTGTCTCCTGACAGGCCACCAGTTTCTCCCCTTCACGGCGCAAGGTCGTGGCAACCGTCTCCTGGAGCGACTCCCGCAACGCCTGGTCGCGGCTGCTCCGTCCGGCGCCCA
>JADGBZ010000166.1 GCA_015231175.1 Magnetococcales bacterium
TTTTCTGGAGCGGTCACCCTCCTGTTGCCCAACTCCAGAGTGGCTTTCACGGTAACTGTGTGTGAATGCGTGACCTGGGGTCTATCCCCGCGCGTGCGGGGGAACCCATCCACCCCTGCCCCCGGCGGCGCCTCAGCCAGGTCTATCCCCGCGCGTGCGGGGGAACCTTCCGGCTCTGTCGGCTGGAGTCTCGATCCTCAGGTCTATCCCCGCGCGTGCGGGGGAACCTGAATGCGTGACCTGGTGTCCAAAATGGCAGAGGGTCTATCCCCGCGCGTGCGGGGGAACCTACCGCGAAGTCGCGGTGTTTTCCATCCGAATGGGTCTATCCCCGCGCGTGCGGGGGAACCTTGGTCGTCCGTCAAGCGGACGACCCAATACCGGGTCTATCCCCGCGCGTGCGGGGGAACCCAGAACAAGCCTGCCGGACACAATCCGGCAGGCGGTCTATCCCCGCGCGTGCGGGGGAACCGGATGTCATATAGGAGCGAACGGCGTTCGGCTGGGTCTATCCCCGCGCGTGCGGGGGAACCGTCAAACACTCCAAAACACTACACACCACGGCAGGTCTATCCCCGCGCGTGCGGGGGAACCGTCGCAAGGTATCGGAGCCAAAAGTGTTGATGAGGTCTATCCCCGCGCGTGCGGGGGAACCGGTCATGGGCCTTCTCCGTGTGGGTGTGTGTTGGGTCTATCCCCGCGCGTGCGGGGGAACCATTTCCTCCTTTTCCTTCAGCGTTTTTAAGATAGGTCTATCCCCGCGCGTGCGGGGGAACCCTCCAGCGGTCTACGCTGACCAATGTCAAGCTAGGTCTATCCCCGCGCGTGCGGGGGAACCCCTGTTTGTTACCTGTTTGTTACCTGTTTGTTAGGTCTATCCCCGCGCGTGCGGGGGAACCTGATCGGCGATGAGGTGGCGATAGCCGGCGCGGGGTCTATCCCCGCGCGTGCGGGGGAACCGGATGAGGAGGAGGATGAGGAGGATGAGGAGGAGGTCTATCCCCGCGCGTGCGGGGGAACCCGAGATTCCTGACCCAAAACATCCCATGGGTGCGGTCTATCCCCGCGCGTGCGGGGGAACCCAATGGACTCACATAGAGGGAGATGACCGATGAGGTCTATCCCCGCGCGTGCGGGGGAACCTGCCATGATCGGCTCCGGCGCCATCATCGGCGCGGTCTATCCCCGCGCGTGCGGGGGAACCCTCCCCGGAGGAAGGGACTGGCTGGACTGCCCGGGTCTATCCCCGCGCGTGCGGGGGAACCGGAGGGTGCGCTCAGATGATAACCTCTTTCCGGGGTCTATCCCCGCGCGTGCGGGGGAACCCAGCCATGCCTGCCCGGATTTCGTGGACAGCCAGGTCTATCCCCGCGCGTGCGGGGGAACCGGCGCCATCATCGACGAGGAGGCAAAAGTAAAGGGTCTATCCCCGCGCGTGCGGGGGAACCGCGCACCGGAGGGTGCGCTCAAATGATCACAGCGGTCTATCCCCGCGCGTGCGGGGGAACCGTGTTTTTGACGCAAACACCCTCACTGTGAAGAGGTCTATCCCCGCGCGTGCGGGGGAACCGTGAAGGGCGCTGGGGGGACGTACACTCAGATCGGTCTATCCCCGCGCGTGCGGGGGAACCTCCCCCTCCACAAGAAGGAGTGGTGTTTCCGATGGTCTATCCCCGCGCGTGCGGGGGAACCTTTTCTCGACAAAAAAAGCGATACCTGCCATGCGGTCTATCCCCGCGCGTGCGGGGGAACCTCCGATAAGCTCACAGAGCGTACAGGCAAAAACTGGGTCTATCCCCGCGCGTGCGGGGGAACCTCCTGGCCTTCGGTGGCCGCCCGCCATTCCTCCGGTCTATCCCCGCGCGTGCGGGGGAACCGCCAAAGTTAGGTTAGCAATGTGCATGCCAAAGGGTCTATCCCCGCGCGTGCGGGGGAACCATTACGCTGAACTGTCGCGACGCTGTCGTAATGGGTCTATCCCCGCGCGTGCGGGGGAACCGGCAAGGCATGCCGGCACTGGAGGTCGTGCCCAGGTCTATCCCCGCGCGTGCGGGGGAACCAAAACCATTGTTGGCTTTTGCAGAGGCAAACAAGGTCTATCCCCGCGCGTGCGGGGGAACCAACCAAACAACCAAAGTCAACCCGCCAGATTACGGTCTATCCCCGCGCGTGCGGGGGAACCTGGCCTTCGGTGGACGCCCATCACATTACCTCCGGTCTATCCCCGCGCGTGCGGGGGAACCCCAGGCACGCTACCTGGAAACGGCATTAGAACGGGTCTATCCCCGCGCGTGCGGGGGAACCGGCGGGCCAGCCAGGCCTGGCCATCAGGCCAGGGGTCTATCCCCGCGCGTGCGGGGGAACCGCATATTCTCCTGCCATAGCGCCTCCAGCCCAGGGTCTATCCCCGCGCGTGCGGGGGAACCCCCGCAGCGTCACTGCGGACGACCGCCATGCCCGGTCTATCCCCGCGCGTGCGGGGGAACCCCTAACCCCAAGGGAGGAGAAATCCTCCCCAAAGGTCTATCCCCGCGCGTGCGGGGGAACCTTTCTTGGACAGGCTGCGCGGATGTCTCTACACGGTCTATCCCCGCGCGTGCGGGGGAACCCAGGGCATGGACGTGCTTGCGT
>JADGBZ010000167.1 GCA_015231175.1 Magnetococcales bacterium
TTCGCCCCGAACCCCACCAGGGCGCTGCCCTGGACTAAGCCAGGGAGCCAGCCCCTTGGACCCCGATTCGTTGCCGGGTACTGAATGGTTACGAGCGCAGCGCCGCCGCGAAACTTTGGTGCATGGCAGCGACGATCCCATCAACCAACTTTTGCACCTCCTCGTCGTCCAGGGTGTGATCCTCGGCCTGAAAGATGGCCTCGATACCCAGACTTTTGCGCCCAGCCGGGAGGTGCGGTCCGGTATAGAGATCGAACAGGGTGACGTTACGGATCACATGCGGGGCGGTTTGGCGAATGGCGTGGATCATGGCGCCGACGGGCCATTTTTCATCGACGACAAAGGCAAAATCGCGGGCGACGGCGGGGAAGCGGCTGATCATCCCCGGGTTGTCAGCGGTGGCGGATGGTTGGGCCAGGCGTTCCAGATCGAGTTCAAACAGAAAGAGGGGCAGGGGGATGTCGAGCTTCTCTTGCAGGGCCGGATGGATTTGTCCCAACCATCCCAGGGTATGGTTGTGGAGGAGCACTTCCGCCTTGCGCCCGGGGTGCAAAAAGGCTGGACCACCTGGATGGAACGTGCTGGTTGTCAGACCGATACCGGCCAACAAGGTGGTCACGTCTCCCTTGAGATCAAAAAAATCCGTGGTGCGATCCGGGGTGGTCCAACTGCGTCCGGTTGCGGAACCGCAACGCAGGCCGCCGATGCGTTCAGCCTCGGTGATGGCGCCGGAAGCTTCGGAGAGAAAAACACGTCCGACCTCGCACAGGCGCAGACGGTCATTGCCCCGGCTGAGGTTGCGTCGGGCCGTCTCCACCAATCCCGGGGCGAGCAGGGTGCGCATGACCCCCTGCTCCTCGGAGATGGGGTTGAGCAGCGGGAGCGGGGTGTGCTCCGGGGTGAAAAGGGCCAGTTGTTTGGCACTGATGAAGGCAAAATTGATGGTTTCGAGGTAACCTGCGCCGACCAGGATGCGGCGGCTGCGCCCCATGGTGGCGGTGAGGGGATCGGGAACGGGGAGGGAGATGGGCCCCTCGGGCAGGCGCGACGGCACCCGATCATAGCCATAAACGCGCACGACCTCTTCGACGAGATCCTCCTCGCGGCGCAGGTCATGCCGGTAACTGGGAGGTTGATAATACACCGTCCCGGCCACCTGGGAGTGGGTCGCCTGGCACCCCAACCGGCTCAACAGTTCGTGGACCTGCTCCGGTGCAAGGTCGATGCCCCCCAGTTGCATGGCCCGGTCATGACGAAACGGAATGGGCGGGGGAGCGCGGTAAGTGCCGGCATCGATCAGCATGCAAGGTCCAGCCTCTCCCCCTGCCACCTCCAGAATCATTCGGGTGGCGCGATCCAGGGCCAGGCGGATGCCATCCGGATCGACCCCACGCTCGAACCGGTGGCGGGAGTCGCTGAGAATGCCCAGACGTCGGCCCGTGCGTGCGGTGTGCAGCGGATTGAAACAGGCCGACTCCAGAAAGAGGGTTGTGGTGGTGGGGGTGACGCCGCTCTCTTCGCCGCCCATGATGCCCGCCAGGGCCAGGGGGCGGCGGCTGTCGGCGATCAGGGTCATGCCGGGGGTCAGGGTGCGTTGTATGCCATCCAGGGTGGTGATGGTTTCGCCTTCCCAGGCGCTCCGCACCACGATGGGGGGAGCCAGGCACGCCAGATCGAAAGCGTGCAGGGGTTGCCCCAGGTCCAGCATGAGATAGTTGGTCACATCGACGATATTGTTGATGGAACGCAACCCCACCGCCTCCAGACGGTGGCGCAACCAGGCAGGAGAGGGGCCAACGCAAACGCCTGCCAGAACCCGCCCGGCATAACGCGGGCAGGCCATGCCATCTTCGATGCGGATGGTGACGGGATGGTTTTCGCCCACGCTTTTGTTTTCGATCAACTCGGTGGCAGGACGCCGCAGGGGCAGACCGGTCAGGGCGGCAAGCTCCCGAGCGATACCCAGCACGCCCAGGCAGTCACCCCGATTGGGGGTCAGATCCACTTCCAGCAGGTGATCATGGCGGCCCAGGAGAGGGGCGACCGGACCCCCTTCGGGCGCTGTGGCGGGGAGGATCAAAATCCCTTCGGAGGCGCCAGCCAGGCCAAGTTCCGTTGCCGAGCAGAGCATGCCTGCCGAATCCTGCCCCCGGATGGTGCTTGGCGCGATGGTGACGCCATTGGGAAGATGGGCGCCCACGCGGGCGACGGCCACTTTGTCGCCCTGGCGATGGTTGGTGGCGCCGCACACCACCTGGATCTGTTCATCGCCGATGCGCACCTGGCAGACGGTGAGTTTCTGGGCGTTGGGATGCGGCGCGACGGCGACAAGAGACCCGACCTGAACCTGTTCCAGTCCCTGGCCCAAATCTTCGATCTTGCCCACCTCCAGTCCGGCCAGGGTCAGGCGGGTGGCCACCTCGGCGGGAGAGAGGTCGATCTCCAAGTGTTCTTTCAACCAACGGTAGGTGAATTTCATGGTGCGCCGCCTAAAAAAAAACGTTTAAAAGACTGGGATGGAGGTCCAGGAGGAAGGGCTGTGCCCTT
>JADGBZ010000168.1 GCA_015231175.1 Magnetococcales bacterium
CCAGGGAGCCAGCCCCCTGGACCCCGATTCGTTGGCGGGTGGTGAATAGTTACCACCCCTCGTGCTTTATCCTCAAAACGGAGAGACCTCATGCACTCCATGTTGCGTCATACCCTGGCCATTTCACTCCTGAGCGGCCTGGGGCTGTTTACCACCCCGGTTTCGGCCCAGCCCACCGTTGCCGACATCATGCCACATCTGGGCGGCTATGAGTGGCGCGCCCGCCCGGCCATATCTGAAAAATTAGGGCCCGATGCCGACCTGACCTTGATGGAAATAGCCAAGGATACGCATCAGCCCAATTATATCCGGTTCCGGGCCATTCACCTTCTACGCCTCTATCCCACAGATCGGGTTGCCCATTTCCTGGAAGATACCCTTTCCATCACGCCCGAATCCTCCTTCCTGCGCCGCGCTTTGGAGAGTCACTCGGCGGCCTTTGCCACCACCCGTCCCGAGCGTGTGGAACGGTTGGCAGGTGATCTTTTATCGCACGCAGATCCCAATGTCCGCATCCAGGCTGCCCAAACCTTGCGGAGCTTGAAGAGTACCACCGCCTCCACCCTCTACCGCCAACGCCTCGAACGTGTTCCAGATGCCTGGGAACGAGAACAGTGGCAGCAATAGCCCGGGCGTATTCAGCTTCCGCCCACCTGTAAAATCCTCCCTCCATCCACCTGAAAAACCTTGTCCGCTGCCTGGACCAATTCGGTCTGGTGGGTAATGGCCAGGATGGTGACCCGACCTGCCAATCCACGCAGAGTCTGGCAGATGGCGCGTTCGGTGGGGAGGTCAAGCGCAGTGGTGGATTCATCCAGGATGAGCAGATCTGGATGGCCCAATAAGGCGCGTGCAATGGCAATACGCTGGCGTTGGCCACCGGAAAGCTTGGAGCCCCGCTCGCCAATGATGGTATGCAACCCTTCAGGCAGGGCGCGGACAAAATCCCACGCCTCGGCCTGCTGCAAGGCGGCAATCACAGCCGCCTCGGTCACCTGCTCATCACCCAGGGTAAGGTTGGCCATGATGGTGTCGTGAAACAGAAACATCTCCTGCGGAACATAACCAATGCGTCGGCGCCACGCCCGTAAATCCATGTCGGCCATGGGAAAACCATCGATGGTGATCTCTCCCTGCTGCGGTCGGTAGAGGCCGATGATCAGATCGACCAACGTGGTCTTCCCGGCGCCGGATGGTCCGGCAATAGTGATAAACTCCCCAGCCGGAATCTCCAGGGAGAGATTGTTCAGCAATTGTTTATCACCAAAGGCAAAGGAGACATTCTCCACGCGAATGGCCCGGTGAAAACCGGGGGGAGACTGGCCTTCGCTGCGCTCCTCCTCACTCTGGGCGTGGGTGATGGCGTCACGCAGCGACCAGTAGGCACTTTCGACATCCATCAAATTTTGCAGATGAAGCTGCAACACGCCAAAAGTTCCGACAATACGGCTGAAAAGCAGGGCCAAAACCATCAGGATCGACAGATCGATGTGCCATCGTGTCACCGCCTGATAGATGCCGACAGCCATGAACAACGCCATGATGGGCTCCGGCATGGCGCTCATGATGTAACGGTTGGCAGCCATTTGACGTTCGGCTTGCTTCAAGCCTTGGACCAGTTTTTCCAAGAATGGAAGGAGAAGGTTTTCCCGGGCCATGGCCTTGAGAGGCTTCATCCCCTGCAGGGTATCCGCCAGGCGAATCAACATCTGGTTGGAAAGGCGGGTCTTGTCCTGCCCGGCCCGATGGATGCCGTGGACGGTGCTTTTCAACACGGTGTAAATCAAAAGGCTGACCAGTACGGCTGCCAAACAAACCTGCCAGGAGAGAAAAATGGCCGTGGCCAGGAGAAACCCGGCACGAATCAGGCTGGCCGTCATCTCGGTACCCGACATGAAGGCGCCGGCGGCCCGGGTGGCTTCCATGCCCAGGGCATTGGAAAGACGACCAATCGGCTGCCCGGTAAAATAGCCCCATTTGGCCTCGGTCAGACCACGAATCAGCTCAAGGCGCAGATGGGTGATGATGTGCGCAGCCGCATAACCAACCAGAGTCATGGCAACCAGCTTGGTGACCGCCTTGATCAACAAAGCCACCGCAATCACCCCCAGGAGCATGCCCAACGTGGAGGGGAGCCCAAAAAACTCCAGGGGTTTCAGAATCAACTTTTGGATTTCCGAGGCCGGCCCCGCAGCCGATCCCAGGGAGAGGTTGAACACCGGCAGCAACGACGCCAAACCCACCCCCTCCATGAGGCCGGAAAGGACGATACAAACCAGGATGACCAAACCCCGCCACGGAAAAAAGCGCACCACTTCGCGCATGATACGCCAATAAGAGAGCAACGGACGGCTTTTCTCGGTCATATATCCCATACCTGGTCATGCATGAAAGCCCGACAAGCGGGGCCAGGGGCAAAGCCCCGACAAACGTTTGAAAGAGTGGGATGGAGGTCCAGGAGGAAGGGCTGCGCCCTACCTCCTGGTGGGATTCGG
>JADGBZ010000169.1 GCA_015231175.1 Magnetococcales bacterium
AATCGCAAAAAACCGTGTCAAGGATTTTTCTTTAAGGTGGGTGGTGAATAGTTACACAATACAATGGATCAGTAAAAAATTTTGTAGGTTCGTGCTGTAAATATAAGACGGGGGATACTCTTTGGGTCCGAGAGACGTTTTACGTTGCCCATCGAAACACATGGGGAGGGGCACCAAAAACAATGAGCCCTGACGGCGAAAGATCCGCTTATTACAAAGCTGGTTTCGATAGATCCTATCCAAGCTGGAATCCGTCCATTCATATGCCAAGGTGGGCATCAAGGGTCACGCTGGAAATTGTCAACATTCGAGCTGAAAGATTGCAAGAGATCAGTGCAGAAGACATCTTCAAGGAAGGTGTTCAAGCAAAAGAATGCATTGTTGGATGCAATGGATACGGCGGCGTCCATAATGAGGAGTTTGAGGAAAGATATTTTTTTCTTCAGAAGATAAACATGAAGGCTTTGAGACAGAAATAGACGCCTTTTCAGCTTTATGGGAATCGACAAAACCATCTAACGGGAACAGATGGGTGGACAACCCATGGGTATGGGTGATCGAATTCAAGAGGGTGGCATGATCACTTTCTCCCCCCATTTTCAAAGAGGATGCAGGGAATGAACGGTCAATGCGGAAAAAACACCTTCAACGCAGGGAGCACGGTTGCCGTAATCACCAGGGCCAGCATCCATTTGATGAGCAACAGGTCGGTACGGATCGGGGCAAGCTCTTCTTCGAGCTTGGAATCAATGCGCAGTTCCAGTTCCTTTAGATCCCCCTTGGTAGCCAATTCTTTGAGTTGGGCATCCTGGATTTCCCGAAAAGCCTCTGAAAACGCCTCAGCCTGTTTCTCATCAACCCCAGCATCCCTGAGTCGGCGAACGAATTTCAAAGTGTCGAATGCAACGGCAAAGGTCATGGCAGAATCTCCGAAAAGTACATGTCCCGATATCAACTCCGGCAGAGAGCCAATGATAAACAGGCTACGCCGCATCCTGGACGGAAAGCACAATGCGTTTACCCAGGGCCTCCAGGGCCATTTCAACCTGGTCGAGACGCGAAGCATGGCGAAGGTTGAGGATGCGATCAACCTGCGGGAGGTGCCAATGAAGGCGCTGTGCCAGCTCGGCTTTGCGAACACCGGTCTCCTGCATGGCCTGATAAACGGCCAGTTTCGCGCAGGTCAAAGCTTCAGGCCGCACCGTGGGCCTGCCATCGGCGGGGGACGGTTTTGGAAGCGGTTTTCGGTCGTCGATGTAAAACTCCAAAGCCGTCTCCAGGGCGTCACGGGCGCGCAAAAGCGCTTCGGCATTGTCTTCCCCGAAGGTATGCGCCTCGGGAACGTCCGGAAAGGAGACCAGGACCGTTCCATCGTCGTTGGTGAGTTCTACGGGATAGTCCCACATACAAGGCCTCCTCATATCAAGCCAAGATCCTTCTTTATTGAATATACAAGACCTTTTCCAAGCTCCTTTTGGCCGTGCATCGGCAGCACCGACCGCTTCCCGTTTAAAAATACCTTAAGGTGCCCCCCTTTCCCGGGAACGAATGTGGCCCCTTGCTGGGCCAACCATCTCTTGAATTCGTTGCTGTTCATGGGAAGAAATATAACAGGTCTGTTGTGTTTAGTCAACAGAGATGTTGCGTTTATTTTTGGGGTTTTCATGACCGTGCCCGTGGCACGAAAAAGAGATCACTCATGAGCCACTCTTCACCCAACGGCCCGTACAGGGTCGACCGGGATTTTGTCGGCGAGGGAACGCTGCCTCTCCACGTATTCACGCAAGGCATCGTTCATCATCTGCTGGTAATTCCCTCCACCGGCTGCCTCCACATATCCTTTGAACCACGCAAGGATGTCAGTATCAATCCGAAACATGAGGCGTTCTTGCTCCCTGGCCGGTTTGATGACCGGGCCACGCTTGGCTGTACTGAAATCGAATCCCTCTTCCGTAATCATGGCTTACTCCTCATAAAGTTGGCGTTCCCATTTCACCGCCTTGCGGGCACTGATAATGCGGTAACGATCCCCACGATAGGTGAAAATCACTGCCAAAACACGACCACCACCATCACCACCAATAGCCTGAAACCTTTGTTCTCTGTGGCTATTATCTTCCAGCACAATGGACATGGGGTCATTCAACACATCAGAAGCGTCTGCAAAAGACACCCCATGCTTCAATTCGTTCGCTCGGGCCTTCGCCTTGTCCCACCCAATATCCATACGAGCAATGATGCAGACGCAGTGCCACCCAGTCAACAAAATTGCCTTGACACCACAATCCGCCAAGGCATACCGTCAGGGTCGGAGCTTAAGAACTCCATGGAAATAGGCGGTCCACCCGCCCCCGACAGACTTGGCGGTATTTTTATGCCCGGATTTTGGGTGGTGTCCTACGTTGACCTAACTGGTCTAGCCGGGAACAAAACCCA
>JADGBZ010000170.1 GCA_015231175.1 Magnetococcales bacterium
CAACAGGGCCGCCGGCCATTGCTCCTGGAATCCGCCAAAACGCCGGGTGGTCGTCTCCGCTCGTTTCCGGACCGGCGTATGGGCGAAGAGCTGGATCATGGTCCCCACCTGCTGCTTGGGGCCTGCCAGGAGTCCCTGGCCCTTTTGCAGCAACTGGGCACCCGGAAACATCTGTGGCAACCTGACCGAATGGTGTTGCCCTTTTGGACCTCCGAAGCCGGTTGGTACCAACTGGACTGCCCGGATTGGCCGACACCCTGGCATCTCCTGGCCGGCCTGTTGCGCATGCCAGGCATCTCCCTGCACGAACGCTGGCTGGCCATGCTGTTGGGCAGGCGTCTGGCCGGGGGAAAGTTGCCCCCGCCCGGTCAAACCGTCAGACATTGGCTCCAGGAACAGCAGCAAAGTGTCAACATGCTGCGCTTGTTGTGGGGGCCACTCTGCCTGGCCATCATGAACGAACCGCCAGCCTCTGCGGATGCGGGGTTGTTCGTGACTGTGCTGGGGCGGGTGCTGCTTGGCGGGCGCGAAGCGGGCAAAGTGCATATCCCCCGCATACCGCTCACCCGATTGCTGGCTGAACCAGCCCGGCAGGCGATTGAGCGACAGGGGGGCGACGTGCGTTGCCAATCTCCTGTCCAACATTTGGAAACGAAAGGGGATCGGGTGGTTGCTGTGGTGACGGCGCGCGAACGCCTGGCGGTGCATGGACCGGTGATTTCCACCCTGCCCCACCATGCCCTGGCGCGCATCCTGCCAACGTGGAACCCAGGTTGGCTGGTGCCCCCGGTCTATGCCCCGATTGTCTCCGTGCATCTGCGCTGGTCCCTGCCAGGGGGGTTGCCCGAGCCCCTGGTCGGAACGCCTGACGGGGTTTGGCAATGGTTTTTTGATCGCAACCGATTGGCGGGAGCGGACGCAGGGCAACCGGCCCGCATCAGTGCGGTCATCAGTGGCGCCTATCGGGAGGTGCATTGGCCCACGGAACGCCTGTTGGCCCAGGCACGGCAGGAGGTGATCGCCCTGGCCCCGGCCTTGGCGCATGCAGGCGTGGTCACGGGACGAGTCATACGGGAAAAACGGGCCACATTGGCGCCATGGCCAGATCTTGTAGCCTCCCGGCCTGGGACGTTGACGCCGTGGCGCAATCTGTTTCTGGCCGGAGATTGGACCAACACCGGCCTGCCAGCGACGATTGAATCCGCAGTGGTCAGCGGACGCCTGGCAGCAGAAAAGTCGGGATGACTCTCCCCTGGAACGCATCTTGCGCATTGTCGGCAAAGCTCTTCCGGGCCATGGTGCGGACGTTCCCTCGTCAAACGACCCGGTATTGTCATATCATGCACGATATCAACCAGATAAGTCAAGGATCGACTCCTGTGTTTCAAGTTGGGCAAGGAAGGACATTGCATTCATGAACAAGTCATTGTCGACCATTCTGCTGGTCATCGTCCTGCTTTTGACAGGCTGTAGCAGCACCCCGGAAAAGGAGAGAAACGATCCCCCGGAGGTTCTCTACCGCGAGGCGATCGAGGCGTTGCATGAAAAAAAATATACGACTGCGACAAAATTGTTTCAGGAGATCGACCAAAAACACCCTTTCTCGCCTTGGGCTGTCCGTTCGCAGCTCAATGTGATCTATTCCCAGTTCAAGAAGGAGGAGTATGACGAATGCTCCAGTTCGGCGGAGCGGTTCATTCGCCTGCACCCGCGCCATGAAGGTGTCTCGTATGCCTACTATATGCGTGGCATGGCCGACTTCATGCGCATATCCGATCCTTTGCGCGATCAGAACCGAACCCGACAGGCGGCTGTGGCCCTGCGAGAGGTGATGGTGCGTTTTCCCAACAGCGACTATGCCCAGGAAGCGAAAAAAATGCTCAACCTGTGCAATGATCGTATGGCTGCCCAGGAGGTGGTGATCGGTCGTTTTTATCTGGATCGGGATCAGTTCATCGCCGCCGCCAATCGTTTCCGGCGGGTGGTGGAAAATGCCGATTACAGCCGCACCCCCTATGCGGAAGAGGCCTTGTTCAGTCTGGTGTTGACCTCTCTGCGACTGGGAATGACCGAAGATGCCCGCCACTATGCCTCCGTTCTGGGACATAATTTTTCCAGCGGTCTGTTTTACAAGCAGGCCAAGGCCATGGTTGATGGACTGGGAACCCTCTCCAAGGATGACATCCTGGCATTACGCAACTCCCTGGACGAAAAATCGTTCCTGAAGTCTTTCTTCGAGGGGATCGCCCCCGGGGTTCCCGGTCTGACGGACCAGATAAGTCAGCAGAACCGCTAGTGGCTCAACTGTGTTGATTTGATGTGCAGGCAAGCCATGAATCGGGGTCCAGGGGGCTGGCTCCC
>JADGBZ010000171.1 GCA_015231175.1 Magnetococcales bacterium
GTTCCGGACACTGCAATCCAGAGGCTTCCGTTGTGCCACCGGCGCTGCCTCCCCTACCGATCCTGGACGGGGAGCGCATGGTACTGCGGGTTTCGAAACTCTGTTGTCCGACCGAGGCAGATCTGATCCGCAAAGCCCTCGCGAGCAGGAAGGAGATATTGCATCTGGATTTCGACTTCATCCGCCGGGAGCTGGTGGTGATCCACAAAGGGGCGAACCGAATGGACATCTTCGCCGCCATGCGCACCGTGAACATGGAACCGGATGCCACCGACGTAGAGGCATCTTCCGGGCATGCGCGTTCCCTGCCGATCCAGCCCGCTGTTTCCCGCCGCGCATGGATCGTGACCCTGATTGCTGGTGTGACTGCCCTTGGAGCGGAAATTCTGGTATGGGCCGGGGCAGACGAAACGTCTCCATGGATTGCCGGTCTGGCCCTGGTGTCGATCCTGGTGGGAGGGACCGACACTTTGAAGCGGGGCTGGATCGCCCTGCGCCATCTCTCCCTCAATATTCATTTTCTGATGAGTCTGGCTGTGCTAGGAGCGGTGGCCATCGGCCAGTGGCCCGAGGCGGCCATGGTGATCTTTCTTTTCAGCCTGGCCGAGCGGGTCGAGGCCTTGTCCATGGACCGGGCACGCAACGCCGTCCGCGAGTTGATGTCTCTGGCGCCAGAAACCGTCAGCGTTCATACCGGAACCGGGGAGTGGGAAACCGTGGCCGCCGCGTCGGTGGTCGTGGGGCGCATGGCGCGGGTCAAACCCGGTGAGCGCATCGCCCTGGACGGGGTGGTGAGCGCGGGTTGTTCCGATGTCAACCAGGCCCCCATCACCGGCGAGAGCATGCCGGTGATGAAGGAGCCGGGACATCCCCTCTTCGCCGGATCGATCAACGGCTCTGGAATGCTGGAATATCGGGTTACTGCCGATTTTCGCCATTCCACCCTGGCGCGGATCATCGACACCGTCCAGGAGGCCCAAGCCAGGCGGGCGCCCATGCAACGCTTTGTGGAACAGTTCGCCAGGTACTACACGCCGGCGGTGGTGGGGATTGCGGTGCTCATCGCCGCTGCGCCGCCCCTACTGCTCGGCGCACCCTTTGCCGCCTGGTTCTACAAAGCCCTGGTGATGCTGGTGGTGGCCTGCCCCTGCGCCCTGGTGATTTCCACCCCGGTGACGGTGGTCAGCGGGCTGGCCGCAGGGGCCAGGCGGGGCATTCTGATCAAGGGAGGCCTCTACCTGGAGCAGGCCCACGCCCTGAAGGCCGTGGCCCTGGACAAGACCGGCACTCTGACCCATGGGCGGCTGGAGATGACGGATTTCATCGTTCTTGGGGAACGCAACCGGGATCAGCTCCTGCGCCTGGCGGCCAGTCTGGAGAGCCACTCCGAACATCCGGTGGCTGCTGCCATCACCGCCGCCTGGGGCAAGACCCGTCCCCTGCTCCATGTCCGCCATTTCGAGGCACTGTCTGGACGCGGGGCACGGGGAACTGTTTCCGGTGAGATCCATCACATCGGCAACCACCGCCTGCTGGAAGAACTCGGGCTGTGTCGCCCGGAAGTGGAGGATATTCTGCTGCCGCTGGAGCAGGACGAAAAAACGGTGGTGGTGCTGGCCTCATCCAGCGAACCCCTGGCCGTGATCGCCGTGACCGACCGTATGCGGGACACCTCCCCGGAAGCGATACGCGCCCTCCGGGAACTGAACATTTCCGTGACCATGCTCACCGGTGACAACACCGCCACCGCCCAGGCCATAGCCCGTCATGCCGGCATCGAAGATGTCCGCGCCGAGCTGCTGCCCGAGGAGAAACTGCGTGCCATCGAGGCGTTGACCGAACGGTTCGGGGTGGTGGCCATGGTGGGCGACGGCATCAACGATACCCCAGCCCTGGCACGCGCTTCCATCGGCATCGCCATGGGGAGTTCGGGCACCGATACCGCCCTGGAAACCGCCGACGTGGCGATCATGCATGACGACCTGCGCAAAGTCGGAGAATTTGTGCGCCTGGGGCGGGCCACCCGGCGTGTGCTGTGGGAAAATATCGCCCTGGCCCTGGGTATCAAGGGCTTTTTTTTGTTGCTGGCAGGCTTGGGACTGGCCACCTTGTGGATGGCGGTATTGGCCGACATGGGCACCAGCCTGCTGGTGATCTTCAACGGACGGAGGCTGCTGAAGTTCGCATCCTGACCGGTCGCAAAGTCCGTCAGCCGTTCAGTGCAACCAAAATTTCAGGTAACTATTCAGCACCATAGCAAGAAAAGCTTGGACGTGAAAGCCTTTATCAGGGCTTCGCCCCGAACCCCACCAGGGCGCTGCCCTGGACAAAGCCAGGGAG
>JADGBZ010000172.1 GCA_015231175.1 Magnetococcales bacterium
AATCAGATTCGGGGCTTGCTTGGTGAATACGGTCTTGTCATGCAGCAGGGAGTCCATCATCTGATCAACCAACTTCCAGCCATTCTTGAAGGGCATACCGACAAGCTGTCGGATGATGGGAAATGGTTGTTCGATCAGGCGATGGAGCAACTCAGAGAACTCATCAAGCGCATTGAGGTGATTGAGGATAAAATCAAGGCGGTTTTTGTATCGAGTGAGGATTGCCAAGCATTGAACCAAATCAAGGGAATCGGTGTGTTGACGGCGACGGCCTTGATCAGTGCGGCGGGTAACGCCAAGGAGTTCAAAAATGGTCGGCAGTTTTCCGCATGGCTTGGTTTGGTACCGAAACAAAATTCCAGCGGTGGTAAAACCCGACTACTGGGCATCACCAAGCAGGGCAACAGCTATTTACGCAGATTGTTGATACACGGTGCCAGGGCAACTTTGTATTGGTCACCACGATCAGATACTCCGTTGTCCCGATGGCTGCACACTCTGCAAAAAAGGGTAGGAACCAATCGGGCTGTTGTGGCGCTGGCCAATAAGAATGCCAGATTAGCCTGGGCGATGCTGGCCAAGGGAGAACCTTTCAACCCTTCTTTGGCCTACCAGGCTGGTTAGGAAATTCACAACAAGGAGATAATCGCTTTCCCGCCGGGGTGCTACAGGTTGATGACGTGATGGGTCGGACCCGCTCTTTCGGAATCTGACAGGGACAGAGGGGCTTTCAGCTCGCTATGGTGTTTTTGAGGCGAAAGAGCGCGGTTTTCATCAGGGCCAGGAAAAATATTTCCACTCATAGGCCGAATATATGTCTGCATCCGTTCCCCTCTCACTCGCGACCAATGGTCTCTGGCAAGTAAAGCGTCAACGAGGTAACTAAAAATGAAAAGCTGAAAAGCGCATTTAAGGTGAGCATATTCAATATTACCAAGGGTTCGTGACACTCCCAAGCTTTAGGCGCAGAATTTCCCTTGCGTCACGGGAGGGGTCCATATATGTCCCTCGATTCCAGCTTTGGGATGTCCCTCGATTCCAGCTTTGGCCTTACGCCGGGGGGCGACAAAGGCCAGAAGGGTTCTTGACCCTTCCTACAGTTGGGTATGGTATACCGTCCCCCAACATCGCTGTCCCCAGACATCGAAATGCGTATGGTGTCACCAGATTTACACCAGATTTACAAACAGTCTGAATTAAGCGCACCGAAATGGAACCATGGCGCGGGGATATGCACAAGACGTTGCTCTGCTGGCATGTTGTGCGTATAATATGTGCGCATACAGCTTCACCATCTTGGAGTCAGCCGCCATGGAAACGCCGCAGTTCGATCCACTTGCCCCGAAGCGCCCCCTCAACGTGCGCATCAACAGCGCACTGGCGACCCAGGCCAAGGCACTGAAGATCAACATCTCCCAAGAGTTGGAGAACCATCTTGCCCAGGTCGTTGCCGAGCGCAAACGACAAGCCTGGCAGGATAAAAACCGATCCGCCATGGAGGTCTATAACCAACGCATCGAACGGGATGGTCTGTTCAGTGATGGCGAACGGCTTTTCTGATGGCTCAGTTCGACCTGTACGAATACCACAGATCTGGCAGCCACGCGTCTTTCCTGGTCGAGGTACAGAGTGATCTGCTTCAGACCTTGAAAACCCGGGTGGTCATTCCGCTTTATCTGGTCTGCCCGGACACACCACTGATTCGGATTCTCAACCCAACCGTTGCACTAAGCGGAGGAACTTATTTCCTTTCCACAGCGGAGATGGCCGCTGTCCGGCATTCCGAGCTGAAACAGGTGGTGGGTTCATTGAGCGCCATGCGTCATGAGATCATCGCCGCCGTCGACCTGCTCTTCACCGGTATCTGACCGGTGACGCACCAGGATGGCTGCTCATTGCCAGCCATCTGCGACTCAACATCCTGACCCCAGTCATCGTGGAAACCATCCTGCGCGGATACTACCCGGACAGCCTCAGCCTGGAGAAGCTACGGGCGGGGAACCGGCACATGAGAGCGACCAAAGGGCCACCGTCCCGACCATCGATGCTCTGGGAGAGCGTAACATTAAACCTGACAGGCTCTTTGCCGTAAGCGGTGGTAAGCGTCCATTTCTCCCCAGGGTACCCATATATTCATAATGATGAGACCATCCCGGAAAACGCTTTTTTGGGAGGTTGGAATGGTCGCAAAAGTCATCGACAAAGCAGGGGTGAGCGAGAGGCAACAATTTTGGCTTGAGCACTGGCAGCGATGCCAGACAACATCCGGTACGATCAAGTCGTATGCTGAAGCACAGGGGTTGAGTCTGGCCGCCATGTATTGGTGGC
>JADGBZ010000173.1 GCA_015231175.1 Magnetococcales bacterium
GGCTCGCCCAAGTGCTTCTCCTGGATCCTGTTGGTTTGAAACGTCAAAATCTAGCCGAAATGAACTGCAAAAGTTGAGTTAGAGTGCCTGGAGACGATGAAAAACTTGCCCTTGTCGCCAGGTGTTGGTGATATTCAATGAATCTGTTTTGTGGAGCAGAAACCAAGAGGAGACCATGACATGGCCGTAACCTTGTATCACAACCCCCAATGCAGCAAATGCCGGGCTGCCCTGGAGTTGTTGCGGGCACGGGGTGAAGAGCCCCGCATCGTCGAATATCTGAAAACCCCTCCGGATCAGGCAACCTTGACGAACATCCTGACCCTTCTGGGCATGGAACCCCGGCAACTGATGCGCACCGGGGAAGCGGTCTACAAGGAGAACAACCTGCACAATCCCGATCTGACCCGGGAAGAGTTGATCGCTGCCATGGTGAAGCACCCCAAATTGATCGAGCGACCTATTGCCGTGACGGAAAAGGGGGCCGTGTTGGGCAGACCACCGGAAAAGGTGCTTGAGGTGCTGTCGTCGCCAGATGGAAGGTGAGGCAGCCGGGTGTCGTGAGACGGGAATGGGCAAAGGCAGGCAGGGGAGAAGGTGCTGTGCAACGGATTTTTTGGCTGGGTTTGCTGTGGTTGTTGTCGGCTTGCGCTCCCGTTGATTTTTCTGCCTGGCTGGGTGAACCCTCCGGCAGCCATGGCCCGGTTGAGTGGGTCGATCGCGATTGGCCATCGGGTGGTCATTACGAGGGTGAACTCCTGAACGGCAAACGACATGGCAAAGGTACCTTCACCTGGCCGGACGGGGCGCGCTATATCGGCGAGTATCGCATGGACGAACGCACCGGTTATGGGATCTTCACCTGGCCGAATGGTTCCCGGTATGAGGGGCAGTTTGTCGGTGGCAAACGCGAGGGCAAAGGCGCCTTCATCTGGCCCGATGGCGCCCGTTATGTGGGGGAATATCGACATGGCGAGCGGCATGGTCAGGGCAGTTTCTACTCGGCGGACAAGTCGGTGGTAGTGTGTCAGGCCGTGCCCCAGGAGGAGTCTCAGGATTGGATGGATGGACGCCTTCTGGGAAGTTCCACCGTCAGCACCACCTCCTTGCCTCCGCCCGGTTCGGCGGTCAGTCCGGCTGTCATGCCACCGCCGGTTTCCGCAGTCGCCAAGCCGCTCTCCCCGGTGGAGGATATCCGGACTCGGGAACGAAACACCGCGCGTTTTGCCCTGCCGCCCGATTTCGATACTTCACCACCTGCAACAACCGTTGCCACGGGCAACGCCCCGGCATCCGGCAAGGCCGAGTCTTCCCCCCCTGCGGCGACCTTCGGCGCTGCCAAAGAGCGAAGCCGACTTGTGGCGGACTCCCCTGCCTCCTCCCCTGCCTCCTCCGCTCCGGAAACCCGCGATGCGCCCGGGGAGCCCAGAGAAGGCCAGGCGTGGCGCGAACCCCGCACCGGGATGACCTTCGTGCGCGTCCCCGGCGGGTGCTTCCAGATGGGGGGGATGCGTGGCGGTCTGGATGAACGTCCGCCACACGCGGTCTGCGTGGACAGTTTTTGGCTGGGCCGTTATGAAGTCACGCGGGAGGAGTGGGAAAAAATCATGGGGCCCATGCCTGTATCCAATCAGATGACCGTGGTGGATCGGCAGCGGCCCCGCCATGATCCCCGGGAGCCGATGGAGAGTGTCTCCTGGTTCGACGTGCAACAATATATTTCCCGTCTGGATCAGGCCAGCGGAGCCCACTTCCGTTTACCCACGGAGGCGGAGTGGGAGTACGCCTGCCGGAGTGGTGGCCGGGAACAACTTTACTGCGGGGATGATCAGCCGGACCGGGTGGCCTGGTACGACGGCAACAACCAGGGCGCAGTGCATCCGGTGGGAAGTCGGAGCCCCAATGGGCTGGGCCTCTACGATATGAGCGGCAATGTCTGGGAGTGGGTGGCGGATTGGTACGAACCCGAATACTACAGCCTAAGTGCGGCGCGCAACCCAACCGGACCATCCCGTGGGGAGGGGAAAGTTTTTCGGGGTGGGAGCTGGTTGAGTGGAACCCGGTATATTCGTGCCACCCAACGTTACCGTTTTCCTCCGGACCGGCGCTACAATCTTCTTGGGTTCCGTCTGGTAAACATGCCTTGAAGGCAGGTATCTGTTCGGCACCCACCCAAAAAACGACTGAAAAACTGGGATGGAGGTCCAGGAGGAAGGGCTGCGCCCTTCCTCC
>JADGBZ010000174.1 GCA_015231175.1 Magnetococcales bacterium
AGGACAGAGTCCTGGTGGGGTTCGGGGCGAAGCCCTGACAAAGGCTTTCATATCCTGGCTTTTTTTGAAAGGGTACTGAATAGTTACGATTTTTTTTAACGAAACAACACCGGGTTCCACTGCTCGATAGCCAGATAAAAGGCAAGCCAGATCATGATGATCACGATCAGCCTGGGATCCTTGAGCAAAACTTCGGCTGGATCCTCGCCATAGTTGTGTACCAAAACCAGGCGCAAATAGTGAAAAACAGCATAAAAAACGAAGGGAAGGGTCAGGATCTGCGCATGACTCTTGCCACCAAGGGCCGTAAAAAGGGCGTAGGAGACCATGGTCATGACTCCCGTGGCCCCCAACAGAATGTCGAGAAAGGGCATGGAATACTTACCCAGTACCGCCCGCTGCCGGTGACCCTGAATCGAAACCGTGGCCAACTCCGCCCGGCGCTTGGCAATGCCCAAAAACAAGGTCAGAAAAAAGGTGCAGAGCAAAATCCAGGAGGTGGGCAGGTCGCCCAAAATATACACCCCAGCCAGCATGCGCAGTATGAAACCGGATGCAATCGAGAGAACATCCAACAGGGGATGATCTTTCAGCCAGAGAGAATATAAAATATTATTTAAAAGATACAACAGAATGCAAATCAAGGTGCCCGTGTGCAACCAGGCGCTTCCCAGCAAGGCCAGAGCAGCCAGCGCCAGGCTGATGCCAGAGGCCTGCCTGACCGATATCTGCCCGCTGGGGATGGGGCGCAGACACTTCACCGGGTGCAACCGATCCCGTTCCCGATCCACAATATCATTGAAGACATAGACCGCAGACGAAGCGGCACAAATCAGCACAAAAACCACCCCTACCGGCAGATAACAATGAAACTCTCCCATATGGCCGCCGAACAGCAGGCCCACCAGGACAAAACTGTTCTTGATCCACTGCCGTGGCCGCAACAAACGGACATAGGGGGAGTTGAACATCGCCTCAAGCCGGCTAGGAGAGCCACTTGACGACACGCAGAACGGCCTCCTTGACCGGGCGCCGGTGGGCCCCCCCAGCCTTTTCCGCCATCAACCGGTCATAATGGTCCTGAAACCACGTGTAACTCTCCTGGAACATTTCATCGTTGGAGTAACGTGGCCTCCACCCCATGGCCAACAACGGGGAGACATCGAAATGAAAGGGCTTGTGATAGGTCAAATAGTGCCATGGCGCCAGAGGGGAGAGACGCAAGGCATCCAGAATGCCCAGTGTGGCAATGGTCAACCCTGCCGGCAAGGCGCGCACCCGGGATGTCGTCCCGGCAAAACGGATCAAACTCTCCAGCCCCTCCCGCAGGGTACCAAAACGATCCGTCCCAACGTTGTAGATACCGGTACGTCCGGCATCGAGGGCGATCATGTAAAAATCCATCAGGTCATGGGCATGGACAAACTGAAACAAACCCCGCCCATCGCCAATGGTATAGACATCACGCCCTTCCCGAATCCACTCGAAAAGAATCTGGAAAATGCCCAATCGCCCATCGCCCAGAATGGTGCGGGGACGAATGACGATCAATGGCAAACCATGGTCCCGGCACACCTGCTGCACAGCCTGTTCCCCCGCCAGTTTGGCACGGCCATAAATTTCAACCGGTTTCAGGGACGTCGCCGCCGTGATGGGCAATTGTTGCGGATTGCCATACAAGGCACTGGAACTCATGTGGATAAAGGCCTTGACCCCGGCCTTCGCCGCCATGGCCGCGGCCAGTCGGCTTCCCTCGGTGTTGACCTGACGGAAACGATCCCCGGATTTGGTCAGGGGAACCAAGGCAACGTTGTGATGGACAACATCCATCCCCCGCATGGCCTCGGCTACGCCAGCCTGATCAAGAATGTCACACTTGACAAACTCAATCTCCCGGGGCCGGGTGGCATCCTCCCAAATATCCAGAATGCGCACCTGCTCGCCCCGGGCCAACAAGCGACGGGCAATCAGGTTTCCCAAAAAACCGGAACCCCCGGTAATCAGGTGTCGCATGGCAACTCTCCAACCTCTCGGCAATAAATATTCAGAAGATGGTGACTGTTCACACCCGGTAGCGAATCGGAGTCCAGGGGGCTGGCTCCCTGGCGGGTCAAGGGCAGAGCCCTTGCGGGTCAAGGG
>JADGBZ010000175.1 GCA_015231175.1 Magnetococcales bacterium
TGCCAGGGAGCCAGCCCCCTGGACCCCGATTCGTTGGCGGGTGGTGAATAGTTACTTTTTCTTTTGCATTTTGGCGACATCAGCAACACTATGCACCATCTTCCAACATGGCCTCGCGAAAGTAACCCCGATACATGGTATGGCGCGCTCAGTATGATGTCATTGTCGTAGGCGGAGGACACGCTGGTTGCGAGGCTGCCCACGCAGCGGCACGCTTCGGCGCACGCACCCTGCTCCTGACACAGAATCTGGAAACCATCGGTCACATGTCGTGCAATCCGGCTATCGGAGGTCTGGGAAAAGGCCACCTGGTCCGCGAAGTGGATGCCCTCGGCGGGGTGATGGGTGAGGTGGCGGACCGGGCGGGGATACAATTTCGCCTGCTCAACCGGCGCAAAGGACCGGCTGTTCGTGGCCCACGAGCACAAATGGACAAGGTGCTCTATCGCCGGGAGATGCGACGCATCCTGGAAAGTGTGCAAACACTCTCGTTGCGCCAGGCTGAAGTGGTCGATCTGGTGTGGCGCGACCACCATCTCCAGGGGGTGGTCACTGATTGGGGGGAGCGTTATCAGGCAAAGGCTGTGGTGTTGACGACGGGGACGTTTCTACAAGGATTGGTCCACATGGGTGAACGGACCTTTCCTGCCGGGCGGCTCGGAGACCGGGCCAGTATCCCCCTGGCATCCACCCTGCACCAGATGGGATTGGTTATGGGACGCCTGAAAACCGGCACACCGCCGCGTCTGGATGGACGTACCATCCGTTGGGATCGCCTGACGGAACAACCTGGAGATGATCCACCACTCCCGTTCTCTTTCATGACCCCAGCCATCACCCAAACGCAGGTTCCCTGCCACATCACCACCACGACCCCCGCTACCCACGCGGTCATTCGCGCCAATCTGCAACGTGCCCCACTCTACTCGGGTCAGATCACCAGCGTTGGACCCCGGTATTGCCCTTCGATCGAAGACAAGGTGGTCCGTTTTGCCGAGCGGGACAGCCATCAAATTTTTCTTGAGCCGGAAGGTTTAACATGTGCGGAAATCTACCCCAATGGCATTTCCACCAGCCTGCCAATTGATGTGCAATGGGAATTGCTGCGCACGATTCCGGGCCTGGAAGAGGTGGAAATTCTGCGTCCGGGTTATGCCATCGAATATGACATGGTGGATCCCCGGCAATTGGACGGGGGGTTGCAGGTCAAGGAGTGGGAGGGGCTTTTTCTGGCCGGGCAGATCAATGGCACCACCGGTTACGAGGAGGCAGCAGGTCAGGGTTTGGTGGCTGGCCTGAATGCAGCCCGCCTTGCCAAAGGGATGGGAGGGGTCCGGTTCGAGCGGGCGGACTCCTATCTGGGGGTGATGATCGATGATTTGATTACCCGAGGTGTGGATGAGCCTTATCGCATGTTTACCTCTCGGGCGGAGTTTCGCATTTTACTGCGTGCGGACAATGCCGATATACGTCTCACTCCCCTGGGCCGGGAGTGGGGTTTGGTGGATGACCGGCGATGGGAGCGGTTTTTGGTCAGGCGTGCGGCCATCGAGGAGGTGCGTGGTCAACTCAAGGCGAGCCGGGTTTGCCTACAAGCTGGGGAGGGGCGGATTTCCGGCTGGGATGCCTTGCGGCGGCAGAATATGACGGTGAGTGAGATTCTGGCTGCGGCGGGGTTGGATCCGGTGTTGGCCGATGTGGCCACAGCCTTAGAGGTCGAGGCACACTATCAGGGATATCTGGAAAAGCAGGTGGAGGAGGTGGAGCGGTTTCGGCAGGCGGAGATGATTCTTCTGCCTGTGGATGTGCCGTGGGGGGAGATTCCCGGGTTATCGACGGAGATCAAGCAAAAGTTGGGGCGGGTCAAGCCAGAGACGATTGGGCAGGCCTATCGGATACCCGGGGTGACTTCAGGGGCGGTTTCGGCGTTGTTGGTGTGGTTAAAAAAAACCACACGAAAGGGTGGAATGGAGATTCAGGGGGAGGGGGTAAAGCCCTGACAAAGGCTTCCATGTCCAAGCTTTTCTTGCAAGGGTGGTGAATAGT